>DATFUQ010000088.1:0-2037 GCA_035260745.1 Lacunisphaera sp.
TACTCCGTGATGTTCTCGGGATACAAGTAGACCACGGAATCGCGAAGCCCACCTCGATGGAGATTGATAGATTGGTCCAACATCAGGCGACACTCATCACACCGGAGCATCGCCCAACCCCATCGGTCTTCTCTGCGCTCAACGCTAAAACCGAGCTTCTGATAGAACGCGACGCTCTCGGGCATGCTCTTCACTGGCAGCATCGGTATGAGGCGATCCATTTTCATCGGTATCTTCGAACACGAGTTTTGCCTAACGTCATAGGTGAGAGGACATGAGGTGGTCGAGCAGTGCGGCACGGGGGCTGCACCACTCGACCACCGTTATGATCACTAACAACAACGACGATGCTAGCGAAGGGAAGCCAAGCACGGGGCCTGCCACGGCGGCCGCCGTTTTGACCGAGGAAGTGTTCCTGGGGATCGACGCCGCGAGCGTGCGGCAAGTCGTGGCGCGATTCGTTTTGGGCGAGGGCGTGAAGCCGGCGGAGGGCATGACGACAGCGACGTTGCTGGCACGCGTGGCGAAGTGGCGCAAGGGCGGAGCCGAGGTGCATTGCGTTTACGAAGCGGGGCCGACCGGCTTCGCGCTGGCGCGCCAACTCCTCGCCCTGGGCGCGAGCTGCCTGGTCGTGCGACCGCGACGGCTCGACCGGCATGGCCGGCGCCGCAAGACCGATCCCCTGGACGCACAACATCTGGCCGAGGATCTCGCGGCGCATCGGTTTGGCCGCAAAGGACTGCTCTGTCCGGTGCGCCTGCCGAGCGAAGCGGAGGAATTGCGCCGCTTGGCGGTGCGCGAACGCGAAACGCTCTCGCGCAGCCGGCACCAACTGCTCAATGCCGCCAAGGGCCGGGCGCTCGCCTTGGGCCACGCTCTGCCCAAGGAATGGTGGCGGCCCCGCGTTTTGCCGAAGCTGCTCCCGGAGCTGCCGGCTGCACTGGCGCGACAGTTGCAGCGCACAGCCCAGGCGGCGGCCGCAATGAAAGAACAACTCGACGCGGTGGAGACCGAGCTGACTTGCGATGCGCCACCGGCGCCGACGGGCGTCGGCGCGCTGACCGTTGGCGTGCTCGAACGCGAGGTCTGCGACTGGCACCGCTTCCAATCGGCGAAGAAGGTGGCCAGTTTCGCTGGCTTGTGTCCGAGCGAGGACTCCTCGGGCCAGCGCCGCCGCCTCGGGGCGATCGACAAACACGGCAGCCCGCGCCTGCGTTTCTGGTGCCAGGAAACGGCGTGGCGGCTCTTCAAGTTCCAGCGGACCTATCGCGGCGTCCTCTGGGCGCGCGAAAAACTGCGCACCGCCCACGGCAGCCGCGCCAAACAGATCGCCGTCGCCCTCGCCCGTCGGTTCCTCGTCGATTGGTGGCGCATCCGCACCGGCCGCGCCACCGCGGCTGAGCTCGGCTTCGTCTTCAAGGCGCCGCCCGCCGCCTAAGCGGCCCTCCGTTCTTTGACGCCAAAACTCCCGGATCATTTTTGAGCGCGGCCCGGTGTGGCCGACCCGTCGTGTGGCTTGGGCCATTCGCCCGCAGTCTGAGAGTGGGCGGCTCACCGGGTCCGCGCTCGCCAGCAGGAAAACTTCCTGCGGACCGCTTCTCCAACTTGGACACGTCCTTTTGTGCGCCTAGCCTCGGGGCACGGATAACAGCTTAAGCCCGGCGATCTCGCCGGCCCACTTGGTCCCTCCGCTGGCGAGCCCGCGCCTCACCCACCAAACCGGGAGTTTTGGGGTAACGCTAAGAAAGCAACCAAACCAACATCCCCTCCTATATACATATCAGAACCCGCTCGCTTCGCACTTGACTATATTGTTCTCATAACAGCCGCCCGGCCGACAAGACTATCCGTGTTGGTCTCGGATTGCGTTTCGATCGCCTGCGGCGGCCTGGCGCGCGCGGCCACACTATTCGCGAAAGCGCTCTAACGTAGCAAGTGACCGTGTTGCTTCCAGAATTTCTGCAGCTCGACCGCGTCGACCGGCCGACGCAGATAAGGCTGCAATTGCGTGGCTTCTCCCGGGAACTGCCCATTATG
>DATFUQ010000089.1:0-11207 GCA_035260745.1 Lacunisphaera sp.
CCTAACCGCCAATCGCGAGGACGCCTCCGACCTCACCCAGGACGCCTTCATCAAGGCCTTTCAGTCCATCAATCGCTTCCAAGGCCACTGCTCGTTCTTCACCTGGCTTTACAAGATCGCCGTCAACACGACGCTCAGCCACCTCCGGAAGAACCGCTTGCGCAGCTTTTTCAGCCTGGAAAAACTCCACGAGGACGGGACAAATGCGCAAATCCTTGAGCAATTGACGGATAAAAGGGGTGCCGACCGCGATACCTACCTCCATGAGCTTCGGGAAAAATTGAACGAAGCGCTCCAAAAATTGTCTATCCCACACCGAACAGTGATTACCCTTTTTGAGATAGACGGCCTCAGCCATTCCGAAATAGCCGAAGTCATGGCCTGCTCAGAAGGCACCGTTCGCTCCCGGCTCCACTACGCCAAGCAGTTCCTGCAGGGTGAGCTTGGTAAATACCTTCAGTCCTGATTTATGCCCAAGTCCGATCAACGTCCCAAGGTCACCGTCGAGGATCTCCTGCGTCTCAAGCGCGCGGAGCGTCCTGCCGCGGAGTTTTGGACCAATTTCGAGCGCGAGTTGCGCCAGAAGCAACTTACCGCGCTCCTCAACAAGCGTCCTTGGTGGCAGGAGTTGCCGCAATTGCTCACCCGGCGCGCCTACATTCCCGTCGGTGCCACCGCCATTCTCGCCTTCACCTTGGTTTCGGTGAAATTTTATGCGCCGGCCCAGGTCGCACAGGCCGGCGTTCCTTCGATCCGTTCGACCAGTCACGAAACGATCGCTCCCGCCGCCACCCTTGTTTCCGCGCCGGTCAGCTCGCCTTTGGTGAATCGCAGCGAGACCGCAGCCCCCGCTGTTGATGACCGCACTGCGGTGTTCGCCGCCACAGCGGAATCACCGCCGGCCACCGATAACGTTGAGCTGATGCCCCGGTTGCTGCCCCCGCGCGAAGTGGAGACGCCCTCCGCCCGTTCCATCGCCGCCAATCTCAAGGATCTTGAGCAATCCGAGCCCGAGCTGGTCAACGCGGTGAGGGGCAGCCGCCTCAGCCCGCCGGCCCGCGTGCAAAACGCGGCCGCGGTGGTCAACGATCTGACCTCCGCTTCCACCAATGCTTCCAAACGCAACCGCCTGCTCGCCCAGTATAACGACCGCCAGCTCAGCCCCGAACCGACGGCGCCCGATATCGTCCGTGAACGCCTGGCCCGCCGCCTTGGTGACAACGAAATCACCGACCGCCTCAGCCGCATCGGCTTGAAAGGCGATCAGGTCTCGCTCGGCCTGACCCTCCGGCTGTAACACGCCTCCTGCCCGCCCTGTCCGGCGGGCTTTTTTTGCGGATCGCAGGGAACCGTTCACTTCTCGGCCACGCAGATGCCGCAGATGTCGTAGAAGAAGTCGTGGCCCTTGTCATCCACGAGGATGAATGCGGGGAAGTCCTGCACCTCGATCTTCCACACCGCCTCCATGCCCAGCTCGGGATACTCGAGCAGCCCGACCTTCTTGATGTTGTCCTGCGCGAGGATGGCGGCGGGCCCGCCGATGCTGCCGAGGTAGAAACCGCCATGCTGCTTGCACGCCTCGGTCACCGCCCGGCTGCGGTTGCCCTTGGCCAGCATGATCATCGAGCCCCCGTGTGACTGGAACAGATCCACGTAACTGTCCATCCGCCCGGCAGTCGTCGGGCCAAAGGAGCCTGAGGCATAACCCGTGGGCGTCTTGGACGGGCCAGCGTAGTAGACCGGGTGGTTCTTGATGTAATCGGGCAGCCCTTGGCCGGCGTCGATGCGCTCCTTCAATTTGGCGTGCGCGCTGTCGCGCGCGACGATCATCGTGCCGGTCAGCGACACTCGCGTGGTTACCGGGTATTTCGACAGCTCCGCCAGGATGTCCTTCATCGGACGGTTCAGGTCGATGCGCACGAAGTTCTCGTCCTTGAACGCCCGCATTTCCGGCGGAATGAACCGGCCGGGATTGGGCTCCATTTTTTCGAGGAAGATGCCGTCCGCGGTGATCTTTGCCTTGAGGTTGCGGTCGGCGCTACAGGAGACGCCCATGCCCACCGGGCAGCTGGCGCCATGACGCGGCAGACGGATGACGCGCACGTCGAGGGCGAAATACTTGCCGCCGAACTGCGCCCCGACCTTCGCCTCCTGGGCGAGCTTCAGCACCTTCGCCTCCATCGCGAGATCGCGGAAGGCCCGCCCGTGCTCGTTGCCGCTCGTCGGCAGGCCGTCGAGATACTTGGTCGTGGCGAGCTTCAAGGTCTTCATGCACGCCTCAGCGCTCGTCCCGCCGATGACAAACACGAGGTGGTAGGGCGGGCAGGCCGAGGTGCCCAGCAGCTGCATCTTCTCGGTGATAAACTTCTCGAGGCTCTTCGGGTTCAGCAGGGCCCGGTTCTCCTGGAAAAAGTAGAGCTTGTTGGCCGAGCCGCCGCCTTTGGCCACGAACAGGAACTCATACTTCGCCCCCTCAGTGGCGTGCAGGTCGATCTGCGCCGGCAGGTTGGTGCCGGTGTTGACCTCCTTGAACATTTCGAGCGGCGCCACCTGTGAATAGCGCAGGTTTTCCTTGGTGTAGCATTCGTAGACCCCCTTCGCCAGTTGCTCGGCGTCGTTGCCCCCGGTCCAAACCTGCTGGCCCTTTTTGGCAAAGATCGCCGCCGTGCCGGTGTCCTGGCACATGGGCAGGATGCCCCGCGCGGCGATCTCGGCGTTCTTCAGCAGCGTCAGCGCGACATAGCGGTCGTTGGCCGACGCCTCGGGATCCTGGAGGATGGCGGCCACTTGCTCGAGGTGCTTTGTGCGGAGGAAAAAATTGGTGTCGTGAAACGCCTCCCGCGCCAGGTAGGCCAGCGCCTCCGGGGCGACCTTCAGGATCTCCCGGCCTTCGAAAGAGGCCGTGGAAACCCCGTCCTTGGTGAGCAGGCGATACTCCGCCTCATCGGCTCCGAGCGGCAGGGGATCCTGATAAACGAAAGGCGGGGTGGGCATGGCGGCACCTTACTCGATTCCGTTCGCATGACAAGCAGCCGGGCGGCACATCTTGCGTGTATAAAGCGGCCGTCTGGTGGCTATAAATCCACGGACTCAGAGGATTTTCAGCTTTGGCAGGTCCTGCACATCAATGTAGCCAGCCGGCCGGCCCTTGGCGTCGAGCGCGAACAGGTCGGAGATCTTCAGTTGCTGGAAGATTTTCAACGCCTCGACGGCCAGTGCGTCGGCGGGCACGGTCTTGCCGCCGCGCGTCATGAAACCGCTCACGGGCTTCTTGAGAAAATCCGCACCGCCATTCAGCGCACTGCGGCGGAAATCGCCGTCGGTGAAGATGCCGGTCAGCTTGCCCTTTGCGTCCACCAGCGCCACGGCACCGGCCTTCGCCTTGGTCATGGCGAAGATCGCCTCCTGCACCGTGGTCTTCGCCTCCTTGAGCACCGGGCAGCTCTCGCCGGTGCGCATGATGTCCTTCACCCGGAGCAGGAGCGTCATGCCGAGCGTGCCCGCCGGGTGATATTTCGCAAAATCCTCGCGCGTCAGCCCGCGGCTCTCCAGCAGCACCATCGCCAGCGCATCGCCGAGGGCGAGCGCCGCCGTCGTGCTCGCCGTCGGGGCGAGGGCGAGGGGACAGGCTTCGCGCGGCGCGGAGTAGGCCAGCCGGAAGTCGGCGCCCCGGGCCAGCTCGCTTTTCGGCGCGCCGGTGAGTGCGACGGTTTTCAGGCCGAATTTCTCAAACAGCGGCAGCAGGCGCAGCATTTCCTCGGTCGCCCCGCTGTTGCTGAGCAGGATGGCCAGGTCACCCGCCGCGCACAGCCCCAGATCGCCATGCAAGGCCTGGGTGGCATCGAGAAAGCACGAGGGCGCGCCGATGCTGTTGAGCGTGCCGGTCAGCTTCTCTGCGATGTGGGTGTTCTTGCCCACGCCGGAGAAAATCACCTTGTGGCCGGACGCGACGGCGGCTTCCACCGCCCGCACCACCGCCACAAAATCTTCGCCCAGCACCCCGGCGGTGGCGTCCAGTGCCTCCCGTTCAATGGTGAGGCAGTTGCGGGCCTTGGCGAGTATGGTGGCGGAATCCAGTGGCATCAAAAACTTGTGTTGGTTTGGGGCAGGCGCAAACCTAGTCCTCGCTCGTCTTCATTCAATTCATTTCCAGCCGTGTTCCGTTTCACCGTCATCCTCCGCTTCCTGCTGCTCACGCTGGCGCTGGGGCTGGCTGGCTGCTCGGAGAATGAGCGGCTCTCCTACGCGACCGAGGCGGACGAACCCAGCTACCGGGAGGGCCAGGCGCTGCTCAAATCCGGCCGCAAGCAGGAGGCGCTCAGTGCCTTCCTCAAGGTCATCGACAAACGCGTCGACGACGCGCCCGAATCCCACCTCGAGGTCGGCTTGCTCTATCTGCAGCACATCAACGACCCGCTCTCCGCCATCTACCACTTCAAGAGATACCTCGCGCTCCGTCCCAACAGCCCGCAGGCCCCGCTGGTCAAGCAGCGCATCGACGCCGCGACCCGCGAGTTCGCCCGCACCCTGCCGGCACAACCGCTCGAGAGCCAGCTGCAGCGCGTCGATCTCATGGCCGCACTCGACCGGCTCAAACAGGAGAATGAAGTGCTCAAGCAGCAGCTGGCGGACCTGAAGACCGGTCGGGGCAACCCGGCCGGTTCTGCGACGGAGGACCCGGGTTCAGCCACTGCGGCGCCATCCCCTGCGGTTAATTTTTCGCTGGAAAACATACCCGTGGTGCGCAGCCGGCCGGCGCCCAGTTCGCCGGTGCGCGCCACGCCTGCTCCTCCGCGCTCCACTCCCGCGCCGACTCAAACCACCGCGACCCGCACCTCCGGAGTCCGCCGGCACACCGTCCAGTCAGGCGACACCTTGTCCAAGCTGGCCCAGCAATATTACGGCAACCGCGCCAAGTGGCGCGATATCTACGCGGCCAACCGCAACGTGATGAAAAGCGAAACCGACCTGAAGATCGGCCAGGAGCTCAAGATCCCCTGAAGAAGCTCAGGTCTTGGCCAGCGCCTGCTCGAGATCCGCGATCAAGTCGTCGGGATCCTCGATACCAACTGACAGGCGCAACATGTCCGCCGGGGCCGGACTGCCGGCACCCTCCACGCTTGCCCGGTGCTCGATCAGGCTCTCCACCCCGCCCAGGGACGTCGCGCGCTTCCACAGCTGCACGCGAGCGGCAGCCGCGATCGCAGCCGCCTCGCCGCGTTTGACGCGAAGCGAAAGCATCCCGCCAAAACCGCCCGACATCTGCCGGGCCGCAATCGCATGGCCTTGTGCCGCGGGCTGCCCGGGATAAAGCACGGTCGAGATGCCGGGATGGCTCCCGAAATGTCCGGCGATTTTTCCGGCGCCATGACACGCGGCGCGCACTCGTACGAACAGCGTGCGCATGCCGCGAAGCAACAACCACGCTTCGAACGATCCGGCCACCGCCCCCATGTCATGGCGGATGGCTTTGATGCGCTGCCAGAATTCGTCGTCCCGGGCTGTGATCAGCGCGCCCGCCAGCACGTCGGAGTGACCGTTGAGGTATTTGGTCGCGGCGTGCATCACGAGATCGGCGCCAAGGGTGATCGGCTGCGTGAGCACCGGGGTCGCCACGGTCGAGTCCACAGCCAGCCGTGCGCCGGCCCGATGGGCAATCTCGGCGGCCGCGGCGATGTCGGTAATGACCCAGGTGGGGTTGGCCGGTGTCTCGATCCAAACAAGCTTGGTTTTGCCCGGTTGCATCGCCCGCGCGAGGACGACGGAATCGGTGGTGTCCACGAGTTCGACCTTGAGGCCCCAGGTGCTGGCAAACGACTGCAGCCAGTTGCGCAGCCCCCAATACATGACCTTGGGCGCGACCACATGGTCGCCGGGCTTGAGCGCCAAGAAGACGCTGGTGGCCGCCGCCATGCCTGAGCTGAAGAGCATGGCGCCCGCGCCGTGCTCAAGATGAGCGAGCAAGGCCTCCGTCTGGTCGTAAGCGGGGTTGTCGGCGCGGATGTAGGCCCGGCCTGAGCGGTACTGGTTGTCCGGATCCCGCAGGTAGGTTGTGGCCGTGTGCAGCGAGGGCGAGATTGCCCGCGTTTTTTCATCGACCCAACCCAGGGCCTGGGCGGCGGCGCTCGCCGGTTTGACGTTCTTGGGATCCATGCGCGACTACCAAAGCGCAAATGAGCCCGGCTGCAAAGGCGGAATCAGCGGTCGCCCGCTACTCGGTGCGAAAAGGCACGGCCACGGCCGGGCTGCGTTCCGTTTAAGGATATAACGTTCACCGGTCTTTTGCCACCGCTGGCGGCTCCTTAACCTTCCGTTGTTGGCTTACCTCCGCCTGACCTACCCCAGATGCCTGCCCCGGGCGATGCATGTCGTTCGCGGGAGCGTGACGCTACGCGGCCCTTCCACTTCACTGGCTCGCGCCCGCTGACACGGCGCAACGAGCCAGAGCCTTTGACCCCACCATATATGAACCGAAAGAACCTGCAGCTGCTGTTTGGCGTGAGCCTGGCGCTCACGCTTGTTTTGTCCCTCGCCGCCCAAACCCCGGGCACTGGCACCATCACCGGTCACGTCTTCAACAGCGTGAACAAGGAATACGTCCGTGACGCGGAGGTGCACGTCGAAGGCACCAATATCACGGTGCCGACGGAGAACGGCGGCTACTTCAGCCTGGCCCGGGTGCCGGCCGGCAAGGTGACCGTGACGGTGACCTACACCGGTTTGGCGCCCACCACGGCGGAAATCGACCTGACGGCCGGCGAGACCGCCGCGCATGAGTTCGAGATCGGCGGCACCGGCGACGCCTCCACCGTGAAGCTCGAGACCTTCACGGTCACCACCGAGAAGGACGGCAGCGCCAAGGCGCTGCAGCGCCAGCGCAATTCGATGAACCTGAGCCGCTCCGTCGCCGCGGACGCGTTCGGCAACGTGACCGAGGGCAACGTCGGCGAGTTCCTCAAATACCTGCCGGGCGTGGAAATGGAATACTCCGAGGCCGACACCCGCGGCCCCCGCCTCAGCGGCATGAGCTCGGAATACACGAGCGTCACCCTTGACGGCAAGAGCATCGCCAGCGCCGACTCGTTCGCGCAATATGTCGGCTATGAAAACTCCCCCGCCGGCACGGCCAACCGCTCCTTTGGTTTCGACACCATTTCGATCAACAGTATCGAGTCCATCGAGATCAACCGCGTCACCCCCGCTTCGATGGACGCCGACGCCCCGGCCGGCAACATCAACCTGAAGACCCGGAAGGCCTTCGACCAGAAGGGCCGGCACATCGGCCTGACCTTTGGCACCGTCTTGAATACGCAGGAGTTCACGCTCAAGCGGAGCGTCGGACCCGACGACAGCTCCGGCCTCAAATACAAGCCGAACTACAGTCTGCTTTACTCCGATGTCTTCTTCAAAAACAAGCTCGGCGTGGTCCTCGCCGTCCAGGAATCCAATGTCTATGTCGAGCAGTATCGGGTCGACGACACCTATAACCGCGTGCCGACGGCCACCGACACCCGCGGCCAGGTCCTGACCGCGGTCCTGCTCAAGGACGGGCCCAAGTGGACCGAGCGCGGCAGCTATACGGGGACCTTTGATTACCGGGCCACGCCCAACCTCACGCTTTCGCTGTCGACCTGGTTCGCCCGTTATCATGCCCAGTTCTACAACCGCCAGGTGACCATGACCGCCGGCGGCACGCGCGCCACGGTGCCGGGCGACGGCGTGCTCACCTATGGCTCCGCCACCCCCACGGGCGGCAGCATCGTCTTCGGCGGCGGCAACGGCGACAAGTTCACCAACACCCTCACCCTCGCGCCCAGCTTTGAATACCGCCGGGGCAACGTCACGGTGGACGGCGCCTTCACGTCGTCCCACTCGCGCAACGACTACGACAATCTCGCCAAGGGCACGCTGGCGAACAACAATGTCAACAGCCTGACGGGGATCGGCTTCACCGCCGTGCGGTCGAGCGCCACCGGCGCCGACTGGAAAATCACCCAGACGGGCGGGCCCGACTGGACCGACCTCGCGCAGCAGAAGAACCCGCGCATTTCCGACGACAACCGCCAGAACACGATCGATCTCAAGTCGGGGGAGGCGAATTACAAATACGTGTTGCCGGTCAAGCTGCCGACCTTCATCCAAGCCGGTCTCAAGAAGACCCGGGACTACGAGACGGCCACGGACACGAGAAGCTACGAAGTCTGGCAGTTCATCGGGCCGGGTGGCGGGACCACGGGCTCGTTCGCCAATTATCCCTCCCCGTTTGTGCTCTATCAGGGCAGCAACCAGCCCGGCGTGCAGTTCACCTCGATCGGGGGCGGCGGCGCGCCGGCCTTTCCGGACCGCGACACCCTCGGGACGCTCTTCCACACTCACCCGGAGTATTTCCTCCGGAGCCTCCCGACCAGTGCCACCGTCGCCGGGAGCTCCGGCATGACCCTCGCCAATTACGAGAGCGGCCGCTACCTGAATGTGCCGACCTACGACATCGCCGAGACCATCTCGGCCGGCTACCTGATGGCCAACACGCGCGTCGCGAAATTGCAGCTCCAGGGCGGCTTCCGCTACGAGAAAACCGATATCGATTCCACGGAGCTAAATCCCTACTCGAACAAGCAGGTGGCCGCGGCGGGCTTCGCGATGACGGCCCCGGTCGCCCCGGCGACCACGGGCGCCCCGAACAGCGTGGCCGCCATCGATTACAAATACTCCCGGCCGCGGGTCGCGCGCCATGGCGACTACCACGATCTCTTCCCCAGCGTCACGGCGAAATACACCTTCACGCCCAACCTGCTCGGCGACATCGGCTGGGGCAAGACCATCAGGCGCCCCGACCTGAAGAACATCAGCGGCACGCGGCAGATCAATGACGATGCCCTGCAGGTCACCACTCCCAATCCGAACCTGCTGCCCGAAAGGTCGGAAAAGATCGCCGCCTCGCTCAGCTATTTCTTCGGCAAGAGCGGCATCAACAACTTCCAGGTCGTCGCCAGCCACACCAAGACGAATAATCAGACGCTGGCCAAGACGATCACCTCCGATGCGTACGGCAACACCGACCCGACCCTCGTCAATTACGACTTCATCAGCTTCACCAACGCCAGCGCGCCGGTGACCTGGAATTCCATGGAGTATTCCTACACCCAGTACCTGTCGTTCCTGCCGCGGCTGTTCCAGGGCACCTCCATCAACGCCTCCTACACCCGCACCTATTTCAAGGCCCGGCCCGGCGTCTTCATCTCCGGGGTGATCCCGAACTCCGTCAAAGGCACCCTCGGCTGGCGCTACGGCCGGGTCGGCCTGAGCTTCAGCGCCATCTGGCAGGATGACTCCGGTCCGTTCCTCAACAGCGCCACCCGCTACCAGAAGGCCAACACCAAGTGCGACCTCAGCGGCAGCGTCAGGCTCACCGACCGGCTCAGCTTCTACTTTGCCGGCCGCAACATCTTCGAGCAGTCGCACCGCATCATGGAGTTCAGCCCCGGCAACCCCGACGTGCTCTTCCGCTACGAAAACTACGGCACCATCTGGTCCTTCGGCCTCAAGGGCAATTTTTAAGCCGGAGTGACTACATCGGGAGCGGGCAGGGGCTCGCTCCCATCTGCGGGCCGGCCAAAAGCCGGCCCGCTTTCTTTCGCCGGTGCCATCCGTGAAGTAACCGCCCTCGCGTTGACCCGCGTCACAACGCGCCGATCGCCTCGTCCAGAACGGCGAGCAGGAAGTCGGCGTCGGCCTTGGTGATGTTCATCGGCGGGGCGAAGCGGATGGTCTGGCCCCACAGGCCGCCCTTGCCGAGGAGCAGGCCGAGCTCGCGGGCGTTCTCGACCGCCTGCGCGCAGGCCTCCTTGGCCGGCTCCTTCGTGGCGCGGTCCTTCACGAACTCGATGCCAAGCATCAGGCCCTTGCCGCGGACATCGCCGATGATCTTGTGCTTCGCCTTGAGCTTGTTCAGCCCGGCGAGGATGTAGTTGCCGAGCTCGAGGCAGTTGGCCTGGGTCTTCTCGTGGTCGATGACCTCCAGCACGGCCTTGCCGATGGCGGAGACGACGGGATTGCCGCCAAAGGTGTTGAAATGGACCTTCTGCGCCATGACTGCGGCGATCTTCGGCGTGGTGACGACGGCGGCGAGCGGCGCGCCGTTGCCGATGCCCTTGGCCATCGTGACGATGTCGGGGATGACGCCCTGCGTCTCGAAGCCCCAGTAATGGGTGCCGGTGCGGCCAAAGCCGGTCTGCACCTCGTCGGCGATGCACACGCCGCCGGCCGCGCGCACATGCTCATAAGTGTGCTTGAGATAGCCGTCGGGGAACACGACGAAGCCGCCGACGCCCTGGATGGACTCGGCGATGAACGCCGCGACCTTGCCCGGCGTCGTGTAGTCGATGACCTGCTTGACGTCCTCGGCATATTTGCGGCCGGCGTCGGGGTCGTCATAGCCGTAATGCCCGCGGTAGGGGTAGGGCGCGACAGCGTGGTGGACGCCGAAGCTGTGCGGGGTGTTGAATTTCCAGGAGCTGTGCGCGGTGACACCCATGCCGGCCGCGTTGCCGCCGTGGTAGGCGTTGCGCAGCGCGATGACGTCATAGTTGCCCGTGGTGAGCCGCGCCATGAGCAGCGCGAGGTCGTTGGCCTCGGAACCGGAGTTGACGAAATAGCAGACCTTGAGGTCGCCGGGCATCTTGGACGCCAGCTTCTCCGCGAAGGCGCCGATGTTCGGGTTGAGGTAAATCGTGGTGGAGTGCTGCAGCACCTGGTTCTGCTCGTTCATCGCCGCGAGGATGTGCGGGTGGCAGTGGCCGACGCTGACCGTCACGATGCCGCCGAGGCCGTCGAGGTAGCGCTTGCCGGTGGAGTCCCACACATACTGCATCTTACCCTCCACGATCATGATGGGCTGCTTGTAGTAGAGGAAGAGCCCGGGGTTGAGGAATTGCTTGCGCTGCGCGAGCACCTGTTCGAGCGAGAGGCCGGTGTAAGGCGCGGGCTTGTGGACGGTGGGCGGAAGGGGGATGGTTTTCATAAAGTGGCGGAGGGAAAGTGACGGGCATTCAGCCTTTGGGTGCAAGCCTGCGCAGCACCAGGTAGACCACGAAGGCGATGCCGAAGCCGACGAGCCACGCAAAGCTGTAGAGTTCCATGAAGAAGGCCGGCACCTGCGCACCGTTGATCACTTTGATGTTGGCGAGAAACCCGGGCAGGCTCGGCAG
>DATFUQ010000090.1:0-4458 GCA_035260745.1 Lacunisphaera sp.
CGCGCGACACGGCGCAATGGATGAACGCCTCCACCTGCCCCGGCTTGACGGACGACTGCTTCAAGACCGCCTTGCCCGCCTTGGCGCTGGCGTCGGACGGCTTGGTGTCCGCCGGCCACATCCGCCGCTCCTTGATGCCGGTCATCAGTTCGAGTCGCCCGGCCTGCAGCTTGAGCCGGTCATAGAGCGGCTTCAACTGCTCCTCGATCCCGGCCGAGGTCCAGGTTTCATCCGGCAGCACAGCCGCCAGAGACTCAATGCAGGCGTGGCGAAAGCGCATGGCCGCTTATTTCTCCGACCGCATCGCCAGCCGGATGATGTCCTTGTCGAAGAAGTTCGCCCCCAGCCCGGCGTCGATGACCAGCGTCGTGCCGTTCACCCCGCTGCTGCGCTCGCTTAGGAGGAACAGCGCGGCGTTGGCCACCTCTTGGGTCTCCAGGTTGCGTTTTCGGAAGGTCAGCTTCTCCGCGTAGAGGTAGCTCTCGAGATAGCCCGGGATGCCGGCCGACGCGCTTGTCTTGAGCGGACCGGAGCCGATGACGTTGAAGCGCACCTCGCTGTCCGCGCTGAACGACTTGGCGAGAAACCGGCTGCATGACTCGAGCGCCGCCTTGATCGGCCCCATGTAGCCGTAGTTGTCGGGTGTCACCTGCAGCGAGGAGATGCCGATGGTGACGACCGAGGCGTTGCGTGCAAGCAGTGGCTTGAGCGCGTTGGCCAGCTCCACCAGCGAAAAGGCCGAGATGCCCATCGCCTGCAGGAAGTCCTTTCGCTTGGTGGCTTGGAATGGCTTGAAGCCCTCGCTGTAGTTCGCGAACGCGATCGAGTGCACCACGCCGTGCAACGGCATGAATCCCGCCTCGCCGAGCGCGCCGAGTTCCCTGGCCAGCCGGGCGCAGGCGCCCTCCTCCTCCACGTCGCAGATCAAAACCGGCCGGCCGGCCAGCAGCGCATCGAGTGATTTCTTCCTCGCCTCGGAGCGCACGCTGTAGATGACCCGCGCGCCCTGCTCCTCCAGCGTCTTGCCGATGGCCCAGGCGACGCTCTTCTTGTTGGCGACGCCCATCACCAGGATGCTCTTGCCGGTGAGATTAAGAAAATCGCTCATGCCGGTCCCTCCGGAGTTTTCCAGGCGACCGAGAAGTCCACATTAAGCACCTTCCTGTCCCCGTTCCTGATGCCACCGGACATCATGTAGAAGCCGCCGGCCATGTTGGCGATCTTGACGTCGATGGTGGTCGTGTCGCCCGGGTAGACCGGGCTGCGGAAGCGCACATTCTCCACCTTGGCGAGCAGCGGCACGCCGTCGGGCTTCCCCTGCCCCGCAAACTTCCCCGCCAGCAGCAGGGCCCCGGCCTGGAACACCGACTCGCACAGCAGTACACCGGGCGTGATGGGCGCGCCGGGATAGTGGCCCTTGTAGAAATCCTCCTCGGCCCGCCACGTGCGACGGGCGGTCAGGGTATCGTCCGTCCGGGCGACGATCTCGTCGATGAAGAGAAACGGCGGCCGGTGCGGGATCAGGTCGGTGATTTGGCTCACGTTGGGATTGGTCAGGCGCTGACGGCCTCGGCCGCCCGCTTCTTTTGCG
This sequence comes from Lacunisphaera sp., assembly GCA_035260745.1. Taxonomy (GTDB): domain Bacteria; phylum Verrucomicrobiota; class Verrucomicrobiia; order Opitutales; family Opitutaceae; genus Lacunisphaera. Next base: position 1,592 of record DATFUQ010000090.1, read on the forward strand.
CCAGGTATTTGTCCATCTGGTTGGACACGATGACGCCGTAGTTGATGGTGCCGAGCCAGCCGGACATGATGATGCCGACGGAGCCGGCGTGGAAGAGCCCCGGCAGCTGGTTGGGCAGCTCCATGGAAACTTTCAGGCCCTCGAACTTGGTGCCGAAGGAGGTGCCCGCCCAGTGACGGGTGTAATGCTCGATGGTGCATGGCGTCGCGGCCTCGGTCCAGTCGAGCTTGGCGCGCACGTCCGGGATGTGCCGCTCCAACGCGCTGATGGACTCCTCGATCAGACGGGCCTTCTCCTTCCGGTATTCCTCCTCGCTGAGGTTGTTCCAGGCGTCGTAGGTCGAGTTGAGCGAGCAGACGACGGTGTAACGGTTGGAACCGGGCCGCGTGTCGGGATAATAGACGGAAAACGTGCGGCTGGTCGTGTGCAGGTCGACCAGCTCGTTGGTGGAAAATTTCGGGGCGTCGGAGGTGAACACCAGGTCGCCGATGTGCGGGATGGACTCGCCCTTCCGGATGCCGAGGTAGACCTGGCACGAGCTGCTGTTGATGCGGACCGCGTTGGTCTGCGCGACAAACTCCGGCGCGAAATTCTCCTCCCCGGTGAGCCGGAGCACGGTGCTCTTGATGTTGGCGTTGGAGAGCACGGTGTTGCAGCGGATGGTCTTGCCGTTGGCGACGACGCCGGTGACGCATTTCCGGCCGCCGATCTCCTCGGTCAACACTTTCTCGACCACCACATGCTTGCGGACCTCGACGCCGTTCTTCTTCAACTCCTCCCCCATTTTCTTGATGAGCAGGTCGGACCCACCCTGGAAAGTGTAGACGCCCTTGCTCATGAAATTGGAGAACACGATGCCGAAGGTGATGGCCGGGTCGTCCAGCGTGGAGCCGTTGGCGTAGGCGATGGGCTCCATCAGCAGGCGCTTCACGTCGTCGCGCCCGGGGAAATAGCGGTCGAACATCTCCGCGGTCGTCTCGGGATTGTTGTCGTAGAAGTTCATCGCCCGCAGGTCGCTGAAGAAACGCTCCACCGTCTCCGCCGCCACCTTGAACTTCCCGATGAGCAGCCGGGTGAAGTCCTCCCGGTCGAAGGTCGTGTCGAGCTGGAATTGCGGGTTGATGAACCGGATGCCCTTCAGCTGCACGATCGAGTCGGCGATGTTCTGATTCCAGTATTTCCGCACCGATTTGATCATGCCGATGGGAAAGCCGTGCAGGGAGATGTCGAAGATGTGGCCACCCTTCCGCGTGAACCAGGTGGCCAGCCCGCCGAGCTGGTAATGGTGCTCCAGCAGCAGCACCTTGTGGCCGCACTTGGCCAGCGTGTTGGCCCCGGTCAGTCCGGCCAGTCCGCTGCCGATCACCACGACGTCATAGTGGTCGGAAATACCTTTGAGCCAGTCGTATGCCATGCGAGCCGCCCAAGTAAGTTTGCCGCCTCCCAAAGCGCAACTTGGAATTGTAGGGCGGGATCGCCGTATCCCGCGACATTGGGACGTGCCTCGGAGGCGGGATCAGCGATCCCGCCCTACACTGCCCTGCAGGACGTGGTAATTCGCCATGGAAATCCCGCTGAGCATGGCGCCCACGATGCCCAGGAATCCCTGGTCGGTGCCGCAGAGATAAAGGTTGCTCAGGTGTGTGCGGCCGTTGCGGATTTTGTTCGGCGCCCCGTAGATCGCGCCGTTGATATGCCCGGTGAATTTTTTGATGGTGCGTGGCGTGAACATGTCGGTGGCGAGCTGGGCCTCCGCCAGCACCGCGTCGTCCACCGGCGGCAGGAAACGCCGGGCGCTGCGGCCCGCCTCGGCAAACCAGCGCAGCTTGTCCGCCTGATAGGTTTCCTCCGGCAGGTGCGCCCAGCGGTCGTAATTGGCCAGGCAGGTGACGCGGAAGATGCCCTCCGGGAGATTCGCTCCGCCGTAGGCAAAATTGTTGGGCAGGCAGATGACGCCGCTGCGGAGATCAACCTGCTCCTTCGCCCGGACATACTCGAAGCGGTCGGAGTCGTTGAAGAAAATGATTGTGTCGTCGCCCCATCCCCACTCGGCCGGCTGGCGGCTGTAGATGCTGATGGTCTCCACGAAGGTCAGCGCGCCCGTGTTGCTTTCGGCCGCGGTCACCTGTGGCGGCTCGCACAGCTTCATGGTCTCGGCAAAGCCGATCGAGGAAATGACATGTCCGGCCGTGATCTCCTCGCCGTCGTCGAGCACCAGCCGCGCGGCCCGGCCCTGCTCCTCGATGATGCGCGCCACGCCGCACTTCATCCGCCGCTCGCAGCCCGCGGCCCGGAGCTTGTCGAGCAGCACGCGGATGATGACCCGCACGCCCCCGAGCGGCCGGGCGAACCCCTCAAGATAGAGCGCCTTGAACATGATGACGAACTGGCCGAACTCCATGTCCCACTCCTGCGCGCTGCCGTAATACATCACCGGGCAGAAGATCATGTCGGTCAGCAGCGGGTCGGTGATGTGCCGGGCGACCACTTCGCGGGCCGACTGCAGCTTCGCGTCGAGCGAGACGTCGTCATGGGTCCGCACGGTCTGCGCCAGCGCGCGCCAGCCGGCGGCCTGGGCCGGGAATTTCGCCGCGACCTCCGCGTCGAGCACGGCAAAGTCGTTCGTGAAGCGCAGCGAGCAGTCGCGGAAGGCGATGCGGGACTGCTTTTGCGGGCACAGGGCGAACTCCTCGCGCTCGATCCGGAGCTGGCGCAGCAGCTTGCCCAGCGGCGTGCCCTTCACGCCCGGGGCCACGTAGTTGGTCATGGCGTGCAGCCCGACGTCGTATTTGCGGCCGCCGAGACTGTAGAAGCTGTTCAAGCCGCCGGGGGCGTTGTGGCGCTCGAAGATGCAGACCTTCTGGCCG
>DATFUQ010000091.1:0-7872 GCA_035260745.1 Lacunisphaera sp.
CCACCTGCTCTGCCAGGCCACGGCCGATGCCAGCGGCCTGCCGGTCCACGCATTCACCCTGGAGGGGACCGCCGTCGGCAACATCGCCAGCCAGCTCGTCGCCCTCCGCGCCGTGCGCAACCTCGCCACATTCCGCGAACACTTCGGCAAACAAATCAAAGCAACCGTTTATCAGCCCTGACTTAGATTCGTTTTCTCACGCGAGGGCGCGAGGAACGCGAAAGAGACTAATCCGTGGCTAAAAACTCCTTCCTCCTGCTGCTTTGAAATATTCCACGCACATTGGCAATCCGGATGTCATCCTGATCGGCAGTGGCGTCATGTCCGCCAACCTGGGCGCGATGCTCAAGTGCCTGCAGCCCGCTCTGGCCATCCAGCTTTATGAGGTGACGGACGAGCTGGCGCAGGAAAGCTCGCACGGCTGGAACAACGCCGGCACGGGGCACGCCGGCATCTGCGAGTTGAGCTACACGCCGAGGCGCGAGGCGGACGGCACGGTCAACGTCGCCAAGGTCATCGAGATCTTCGAGCAGTTCGAGCACTCCAAGCAGTTCTGGAGCTTCGCGGTGGCCAGCGGCATAGCTGATAATCCCCATGAGTTCATCAACCAAGTCCAGCACATCAGCTTTGTGCACGGAGCGGAGCAGGTGGATTTCCTGAAAGCGCGGCACGCCGGCATGGCGGCTCACCATTTCTTCAAGGAGATGATCTACACGACGGACCGCGCTACCATCGGCAAGTGGGCGCCGCTGCTCGTTGAGGGGCGGGATCCCAACGTGCCCATCGCCGCGACCAAGATGAATGGCGGGACCGACGTTAATTTCGGCGTCATCTCCCGGAAGCTGCTCACTTGGCTCGGCAAGCAGGATGGCTGCGGCATCGCCAGCGGCCACCGGGTTGTAGATCTCAAGAAGTCGGAGGCGGGCTGGGACGTCAGCATCAGGGACCTCGCCACCGGTGAAATCCGGAAAAACCGCGGCAAGTTCATCTTCGTCGGGGCGGGCGGCGGCAGCCTGCACCTGCTCCAGAAGTCAGGCATCCCCGAAAGCAAGGGCATCGGCGGTTTCCCCATCGGCGGGCAGTGGCTGGTTTGCGAGAACCCGGAGATCGTCAAAAAACACCAGGCCAAAGTGTACGGTCAGGCGCTCGACACCGCGCCCACCATGGCCGTGCCGCACCTCGACACTCGCGTGCTCGACGGCAGGAAAACGCTGCTCTTCGGTCCGTTCGCGGCGTGGACGACGAAATTCCTGCACCGCAAAGGCAGTTGGACCGACCTGCCACGCTCGATGAAGTCCGACAATCTTGCCACGCTGATCAAGATCGGCCTCAGCAATGTGCCGCTGGTCCGCTACCTCATCCAGCAGGGCACGCAAAGCATGGCGGACCGGATGGAGGTGCTGCACATCTTTTATCCCGCGGCCAAGGCGGAGGACTGGAAGCTCATCGACGCCGGCATTCGCGTGCAGGCCATCAAGAAAACCGACGGCGAGGCCGGCATCGTGCACTACGGCACGGAGGTCATCACCAATTCCGACTGCTCCATCTCCGCGCTGCTCGGCGCGTCACCCGGCGCATCCGTCTCGGTGGACATCGCGCTGCAGGTCATCAAGACCTGCCTGCCGCACCTCCTCGCCACCAGCGAAGGGAAGGTCCGCATGAAGGCGATGATTCCCACCTACGACGAGGACGCCAAGCTCCCGGCGAACGCCGTCCGCTTCGAGCAAGTCCGCCGCAAAACCAACGAGATCCTTCAGCTCGGGTGAGCGCTGGCTTCAAAGGCGTAATGGGAATAGGGTTCTTGAGAGGCGCTTCCCGAGGAAGGCCTGCATCTTTGGGAGCTGGGCCGGATTCACCTCGGCGAACAGACCACCGGGGCTGATTTTCAAGTCCGCGAACGCCTTCCGGCCTTTGGGCGAGGTGATGACGACCAGCAGGCGTTCCAGGAATTCAATAAACTTCCGCTCGGCCATGCGCTTCTGGCTGGTGGCGAGGCGCAGGTCGGTTAGGTAGGCGGGAAGGAGCCGTGCCAGGATCAACACGTGCCGGCCGTCCTGGCGGCCGGTCTGGCTGAGGTCGATGGGGTTGGCGATCTTCGCCTGGAGCAGGCAATGGGTCCGGGCACCTGCACGTGCCCTGGCTCGCGCCGATGGCGAGCGTGTAGGCGGGCTCTCGCAACTCTGCATTGGTGGCCCCGTGAACATGGCGGAGCACCTCCACTAGCATGGGTGAGCCGTGCACATCCTTGGCTATAACCACGCCGACTTCGTTGCTGGGCGGCTTGAGCGGGAAGAATTGCGGTTTGGCGCCGGCCAGTTTGCCCAGTGCCTCCAGAGTATCCCGGTCGCCCAGCACATCGGCATCGCGGGAAACAAACGGGGCCAGGTCGGAGGTGCGGTCCTGATAGTCAAGAGCCCAGAGGTTGACGGCCTGTCCGCCTACAAGCAACACTGGCTCAGTGGTGGCGAGCAGCGGCGCGAAGTCCGCCGGGGGCCGCGGTTCGGCATCAGACGGATGCGGCGGCATGGGCGCGGTCGAAATCGACCAGGCGCACGGCGTGAGAGGAGGGGACGAGGGAATTCCGGTTTTGGACGGCAGCGGGCGTCTCGAGTTGCAGATCGAGGATCACCTGATCGAACTCGGCTGGGCGCGCTTGAACCGGGCGGTCATTTGCGGCGCCATTTTCCACACCACCCTGCGCACGGCGTCCGATTGCGCCGGCAAGGCCGCCCGTTTTCTCACCACTTCGCGGGCGGCCTCCCGCAATAGGGCCATGACGGTAGTGGTCTCACGGCGGGCAATAACGATGCGGGGGTCTGCACTACTGAGAACTAGAGCGGTGCCGAAGGTCTTGCGCAGGGCGTGCAGGTCACTATGCGCCTGAGGTGCATGGCGTCCCGACCTGTTCAAGGAGGTCGCTAGCCTCGGGATTGCCGGCCCGCCCGGATCAGCAAAACCGCTCGCGCAGCGTACGGGTGGCCGGATTGCCGCTGAGATCGTAAGCGGTCTGATCAACCTGACTCACCGGCATGATGCCGAGCAGGGCGTTCGTGACGAAAATCTCGTCCGCCTCGAGCAGAGCGGCAAGGCTGAGATCGCACTCGCGGAGGCCGGCCGGCTCCAGCATTCCGATCACGCGGGCCCGCATCACTCCTGGCAGGATGCCGCACGACAGCGGAGGCGTCCAGACCACCCGGTCCCGGACGACGAACACATTCGTTGTCGCCCCCTCCAGAACGTGTCCGTGGGCATCGACGAACACCGCCTCGTCGTAACCGGCCGCGAGGGCGGCCCGCTTCGCGCGGATGTTGCCCAGGTAATTCAGCGACTTCAGCGCCTGCAGCGGTTCGTTTCGTGGTCCGCCCGTGACGGTCATGAGCCGGAAGCCCTTTTGATAGATCTCCGGCCCGTAGCCTCCTTCGCGGGCCAGAATCAGCTCGGACCATCCGGACGTGTCCCTGAAAACGGCGATCTTCAGGTTGCCATCCCTCAGCGAATTCGCCGCGATCACCTGGAGGCACCTTGCATGCATCTCATCGCGCGCCGAGGGCGGGGGAGCGTCGAGGAAAGCGAGGGAAGCCGCGAGGCGGGCATGATGATCGGCAAAGAACAGAGGGTGCGCGTCCCGCACCCGCACGGTTTCGAAGAGCCCTTCGCCGAACATGAACCCCGGGCCCAGCGGGCTCACCCTTAGCGCCGGGGTTTCCCGGGCGGTGCCGTTGAACATCGCATAGCGCAGGTAATCGGCTCCGGGAGTAATCATGCCCTATTCTCCACGCAGGGCCGCGCGCATGGCCCGGCCTTTGTCGAGGGTTTCCTGGTATTCGCCGGCCGGATCGGAATCCGAGACGATGGCGCCACCGACGTGATAGGCCGCGCGGCCCTCGCGGCACTGAATCGTGCGAATGGCGATGTTCAGGTCGCAGGTCCCGTCGAAGCCGAGGTAGCCCAGGGACCCGGTGTAGACGTGCCGGGGGCCCGATTCGAGTTCCCCGATGATCTGCATCGCGCGGATCTTGGGCGCCCCGGTGATGGAACCGCCGGGAAACATGAAACGGAGGCAGTCGAAGACGTCGCGGTCCTGGCGCAGCTGGCCCGAGATGGTTGCCACCAGATGGAAAACGGTGGGATGCGCCTCCAGGCGGTACCGTTCCTCGACGCGGACCGAACCGTATTCGCAAACCCGGCCGAGGTCGTTGCGCTCCAGGTCAACGATCATCAGCAGTTCCGCGTGATCCTTCTCGCTGCCCGTCAGCTCGGCGGCCAGGTGCTCGTCCTCCGCCGCGGTGCGGCCGCGCGGGCGGGTGCCTTTGATCGGACGGGTCAGGACCCGGCCGTTCGGGTCGAGGCGCAGCAACAGCTCCGGCGAGCTGCTCAGAATCTGGCCGCAGCCGGGATTGAAGTAGGCGCCAAACGGAGCGGGACTGAGCCGCCGCAGGCGTTCATAAATCGTGTAGGGATGCTCCGTCATCGTGCACTCGAACCGCTGCGAGAGATTGACCTGATAGATGTCGCCGGCGGCAATATAGTCTTTTGCCCGGGCGACGAGCCGGAGATAGGCCTCAGGATTCAGGTCCGGGACCGGTTCGCAACCGGCCGGGACGCGGTTCTTCGGTCCGGGCGCGGGTAGGCCGGATCCGGCCGCATCCCGAACGGCATCCCGCAGTCGCGCCAAAATCTGGTCAGCCCGCGTGGACGCGACCGGATTGGCGGCGGCGAAGGTTTTCCCGGTGACCAGGTCGCAGGCGATGATCCCGTCGTAGAAACCCAATTGCGCATCGGGTGTTCCGCGGTCGTTGCCTAAGCGACGATGCACGCCGTCAAGGTTCGCGCCGAACTCGTAGCCGAAGAAACCGACAGCTCCGCCAGTAAAAGGGATCGCGACATCGCCGGCGGAGCGGTAGCGGGCCATGAGGTCGCGCAGATGCGGCAGTGGTTCCGCGCACACTTCCACCGAGGTGCCCTGCGTATCGACCTGGATGCGATCACCCGAGACCCGCCAGGTGAGGAAAGGATCGAAGCCGATGAAGGAAAATGCGCGGTCGGCCATGGGCTGAGCGCTGTCGAGGAAGAAGAAGCCCCGCCGTTCGCACAAGGCGCGGGCAAGTGACGCAGGGGAAGGGGTATTTAAAATTTCCTCAACGATCATGAAACGTAAAGTTCAGCCGTGGATGAAGCCGATGACAACGGGGAAGCTCCCACGACTTCGAGAGTTCAAACTGTGATCTCAAGCGTATGCGAGTGTCATTTTTGCCGCGACGGCGTCCAAAAATTCCTCCACGCTCCAGCCTGAAAATGACCCCCGCCGAGGCCAAGAAACGCATCGCCGAACTCCGAGTAGAAATCAATCGGCACAATGAGCTTTATTACAAGAACGCTCAGCAGGACGTCACTGATGATATATATGACGCCCGACTAGACGAGCTGATCGATCTCGAAGAGAAGTTTCCGCAGTTCGCCAGTCCAGATTCGCCAACGAAACGCGTGGGCGACGACCGGCTCGAGGGTTTCTCGACCTACCGGCACCGCCAGCCGATGCAGAGCCTCGACAACACCTACTCGGAGGAGGAATACCGGGCGTTCCACCAGCGTTTGGTGAAACAGCTCGAGCGCGAGGACCTGGCCTATGTGGTCGAGCCGAAGATCGACGGTCTCGCCGTCAGCGTGACCTACGAGAAGGGCAAGCTCGTGCGGGCCGTCACGCGGGGCAACGGCGAGGAGGGCGATGACATCACGGTCAACGCCCGGACCATTTATTCGCTGCCGGGTGAGTTCAAGGCCTCCAAGAAAACCCCGGTGCCGGATGTGATCGAGATTCGCGGGGAGATTTACCTGACCCTGGCCGAGTTCCGACGGATCAACGAGGAGCGGGAGGAGGCGGGGGAGGAGATCTACGCCAACCCGCGCAATCTTGCGGCGGGCACCATCAAGCAGCTCGACAGCAAGGAAGTCGCCCGGCGCAAGCTGGAGATCGTGCTCTATGGCGTCGGCTATTGCGAACCGCAGGTGGCCGATTCCCAGAGCGAGTTCCTGGCGCTGGTCAAACAGTGGGGCCTGCCCACGGTGGAAAAATTCTGGCCGGCCAAGGGCATCGACGCGGCGTGGAAGGCCGTCGGCGAGCTCGACAAACTGCGGCACGCCTTCGCCTACGGGACGGACGGGGCGGTGACGAAACTGGATTCATTTGCGTTGCGCCGCCAGGCCGGCAGCACGGCCAAGGCGCCCCGCTGGGCCATCGCCTACAAATTTGAGCCCGAGCGGGCCGAAACCCGGATCAACGCCATCACCGTGCAGATCGGCCGCACGGGCGTACTGACGCCCGTCGCGGAACTGGAGCCGGTGTTGCTGGCCGGCACGACCGTGGCCCGCGCGACGCTGCACAACCAGGACGAGATTGCGCGCAAGGACATCCGGGTCGGCGACTACGTGCTGGTGGAGAAGGCGGGTGAAATCATTCCCGCCGTCATCGAGGTAAACCTGAAGCGCCGCACGCCCGGCTGCCGTGTCTACAAATTCCCTGACAAATGCCCGGTCTGCGGCACGGTGGTCGTCCAATTGGAGGAGGAGGTTGCGAAACGCTGCCCGAATCTCAGCTGCCCGGCGCAGGTGCGCCGCCGGCTGGGGCATTTCGTGTCCAAGTCGTGCCTCGATATAGACGGACTCGGCAGCGCGATGATCGACGAGCTGGTGGAGAAAGGGTGGGTGAAGGAGTTGCCCGATCTTTTCAAACTGAAGCGCGAGAACCTGCTGACCCTCGGCAAGAGCGTGGAGAAATCCACGGACAACCTCCTCCAGGCGATCGAGTCGGCCAAGCAGGTCGAGCTCTGGCGCCTGATCCACGGGCTTGGCATCCCGCACGTAGGCGTGTCGGCCTCGAAGGACCTGGCCGCACATTTTCGCGACATCGAGAAACTCGCCGCGGCGAAGATGGAGGATTTTATCGCGAACAAGGAGAGCGTCATTTCCGGCATCGGCGAGACGATGGCGGCGGCGATCACGGGTTTTTTCACGGAGAACCGAAACCGGAAGCTTGTGGCGGACCTGCTGACGGTGGGTGTGAAGCCGAAGGCCCCGGCCAAGGCCGCGGGCGGCAGCACGGTCTTCGCCGGCAAGACCTTCGTGCTCACGGGCACGCTGCCCACGCTGACCCGCGACGAGGCCGCGGCGAAGATCGAGACGGCGGGCGGCAAGGTGTCGGGCAGCGTCAGCAAGAAGACGCACTATGTCCTGGCGGGCGCCGAGGCCGGCGCAAAGCTCGACAAGGCGAAGGAGCTCAGCGTGCCGGTGATCGACGAGGCGGAGTTTCTCCGGATGCTGAAGGGTTAGGGCGGTTTGCGTCCCGAAAGGTGGAGCCCGGCCTCCGGGCGGGCTGCTACGTGTTCGCGGGAAAAACCTGCCCGGGAGGTCAGGTTCCACCGCAATCAACTAGCCTGACTCCGCTTCTACGGCGTGATCGCCGGTTTCAGCTTGGGCATGCCGTTGTCCACGGACAGCGGCCCGGCGCCGCTGAAGGCGAAGATGACGAGCAGGAAGAACACCAGGGCGGAGAACTCAAGGGACTGGCCACCGGACATCAGGCCTTCGTTGCGGTGCACGAACAGGGCGCCGGCGAGGATGGGGATCTGCACCCACGCGCCGATGCGGGTCAGCAGCCCGACCGTCAGCATCAGCCCGCCAACGAGGTGGGCCATCGCGATGTAGTGGAGCAGAACCACCGTCACCACCCAGGGATATTCCATGCGCTTGAGCAGGTCCGCAATGAACTCCGCCCGCGTGTTGGTGATGATGAACAGGCCGCGGATGAAAAGTCCCAGCCCGAGATAGATTCGTACACAATCGAGCCAGACTTTGGGGTGGGCATCCGCCCAGTCG
>DATFUQ010000092.1:0-8327 GCA_035260745.1 Lacunisphaera sp.
CCACTACAAACGCCTCAATTTCGACGCCGGCACGGGCAACAACCGCGATGTCGCGTCCATGCCCGCCGAGTTCAACGACGTCGAGGTCGAGAAGAGCAACATCCTCCTCGTCGGCCCCACCGGCTCGGGCAAGACCCTGCTGGCGCGCAGCCTCGCGCGCATCCTCGACGTGCCCTTCGCCATTTCCGACGCCACCACGCTCACCGAGGCCGGCTACGTCGGCGAGGACGTGGAGAACGTCGTCCTCCGCCTCCTCCAGTCCGCCAACTACGACGTGAAGAAGGCCGAGTGCGGCATCATCTACATCGACGAGATCGACAAGATCCGCCGCACCACCGAGAACGTCTCCATCACGCGCGACGTCTCCGGCGAGGGCGTGCAGCAGGCGCTGCTCAAGATCCTCGAGGGCACCACCTGCAACGTCCCCCCGCAGGGCGGCCGCAAGCACCCGAACCAGGAATACATCCAGGTCAACACCTCGAACATCCTCTTCATCTGCGGCGGCGCGTTTGTCGGCCTCGACGAGGTCATCAAGAAGCGCCTCGGCCAGCGCTCGCTCGGTTTCCACATCAACGCCAAGGACCACAACCTGACGCCCGACGAGATGATGCGCGGCGTCGCCCCGGAGGACCTCATCCGCTTCGGCATGATCCCCGAGTTCATCGGCCGCCTGCCGGTCGTCTCGGTGCTCGATGAGCTGAAGGTCGCTGACCTCGAGAAGGTCCTGCTCCGCACCAAGAACGCGATGGTGAAGCAGTATTCCAAGCTTTTCGCCATGGACGGCGTGCAGCTCAAGTTCACCCGCGACGCCGTGGTGGCCATCGCGAAGAAGGCCATCGAGCTCAAAACCGGTGCCCGCGCGCTCCGCGCCATTCTCGAGAAGATCATGCTCGAGGTCATGTATGACCTGCCGCATCGCGACGACATCGCCGAGGTCATCATCGACCAGGCCGTCGTCGAGGGCCGCCGGAAGCCGCAGCTCAAGAAGCTCGGTCGCGGCGCCACCTCGGACAAGAACGCGGCCTGAGCTGACTGAAGACTCCCCAAATTAAGAAGGCGCGGCTTAAGCCGCGCCTTCTTGTTTGGATGGTGGAACGCGTTGCCCACAACGCGTTGCTGGACGTGCGCCCGCGGAAAGCGCGTTGAGGGCAACGCGCTCCACCACAAGCGGCCCGCAGGGACGCGGGCCCTCCAAATCACCAGTTGAACGACTCGCCCTTGCCGATGGACTTGGCGAAGGCGACGAACAGCTTCACGCAGTTCTCCACGTCCTCCAGGTCGACGACCTCGCTGGGCGTGTGCATGTAGCGGAGCGGGATGGAGACGAGGCCGCAGGCCACGCCGCCGCGGGCCGTCTGGATGGCGCGGGCGTCGGTGCCGGTCGGGCGCGGGTCGGCGTCAAGCTGGATGGTGATCTTCGCCTTCTTCGCGACGGCGACCAGCCGGTCGTAGACCTTCGGGTTGATGTTCGGGCCGCGGCAGACAATGGGCCCGCCGCCGAGCTTGGTCTCGCCGAATTTGCGCTGGTCGCAATCGGGGTGGTCGGTCGCGTGGCCGACGTCCACCGCCAGCGCGATGTGCGGGTCGACCGCGAAGGCCGACGTGGTGGCGCCGCGCACACCGATCTCCTCCTGGGTGGTGGCGACGGCGACGACCTTGGCGTTCAATCTGGTCTTCTCCTTGGCGAGCCGGATGAGCGCCTCGCCCACGATGTAGGCGCCGACCTTGTTGTCGAAGGCGCGGGCCGTGCCGATGCTGCCCGTGATCAGTTCGAATTCGTGGTCATAGGTGGCCACGTTGCCGATGGCGACGCGCTGCAGGGCCTCGGCCTTGGTCTTCGCGCCGATGTCGATCCAGATCTCGTGCTTCTTCGGCACCTTCTTGCGGTCTTCCTCGTCCATCAGGTGGATGGCGCGCTTGCCGGTCACGCCCTTGACGGGGCCGTGGGCGGTCTGGATGATGACGCGCCGGCCGGAGATGATGCTCAGGTCGTGACCGCCGATGGTGTCAAAGTAGAGAAAGCCGTCCTTGTTGATGAAGATGATCATGAGGCCGAGTTCGTCCATGTGGCCGGCGAACATCAGGGTGGGGCCGCCCTTGGGGTTGAGCGTGGCGAGCCGGCAGCCGAGCGCGTCGTTGGCGTAGGCGTCGGCGTGCGGCTTGACGTGGCGGTCGTAGACGGCCTGGGCCTGGGCCTCGGCGCCCGAGGGCGACTTGGCCTTGAGCAGTTCAACGAGAAATTCAGGAGCTTGGTAGTCGGACATGGCTCTAGTGTCTGGCTAATTGGTGCGCCCCGGCAAAGAGAAAATAAGCGCCGAAGACATTGAAGAGCAGGCAAAGTGCTGCCGGCCTCCGATGGAGTGCGGCCGTACGGAAATGATCAAGCCACAGGCTTGGCCGGGAGCGAAGCGGAGTTGCAACCGCTGCACGGAGATGTCCGATGATGTCAGGGAGCAACGCGGGATGTATTCCTTTTACGCGGCAAGAGGTAACTAGAAAGCGGCATCCAATAGCGAAGAGAATGCCAGGCATGCCAACGCTACAAAAAATGGCGCGCAGAAGAGCTTCTCGTTGCAGAGGCTGTTGGGCTTGCAACTTACCATCCGAACGCGGCAACCAAACGTCCCACCCCTCGATCAGCTGTCACTGGGCAACCCTGCTCGCGCCATCCGCATTCAAGGGACGGCGTCCGCAACGAACCCGCTAAGCCGCGCGACTCAGTCTGGCTATGTCAGGTGTTACTGAATGGCCCCATGTTTTTGGATGCAAGCTCCGCTTTCCGCCGGCTTGCGCCCGGTCAAGCGCAGCAAATAAAGACCTAGGCCGCCGAGGCAGAGGCTACGGACGAAAGCCAGTGACAGGTTACCCGGGGCACCGGCCCCGAAGCAGCCGCAGTTGATATCCAGGCCGCGCCACCAGGCCGAAGCCAGCGCGACACTGAACAGCGTGCACAGGCCGAGCAGCAGGACCAGCGCGCCGCGTTCAAGGCGGCGAATTAAAACCGCAGCGGCACAGAGCAGTTCGAGCCAGGGCAGGTAAACAGCTAAAAGTATGGTCAACGGATAGGGCAGCAGGCGGTAATGCCCGATGTCCGTGGCGAAGGCCGACGGATCGAGCAGCTTGCTCGCGGCGGCATAGGCGAACGTCCCGCCGAGCAGCAGCCGGCAGAGCGATTCGCCGGTGGTTTTCATGGGTGTGCTTGTTGCCATGCAGCCCAGCCTCCTCTCAGCACAAAGACATTGGACAAGTTCATCTCACGCTTCAACCGGAGCGCCACGGCCTGGCTGGCGTCGCATTCCCGGGTGTTACAATAGACGACAATCTTGGACGCCGGCTGCCATGCTTCGAGGAAGCCGGGCAAAAGGCGGTTCCATTCGGTTTCATTCAGCGGGATCGCGTCTGGGATGTGTTGCTTCGCGAAGGCGCTGACCTCGCGGGCATCAACCCAGAGCACCGGCGTCTTCCAGCGGGTAATCTCCGCCAGGTCCACCTGTTCGACGGCCGGCTTGGTCCAGCTCCAGACTGGACGCTTGGGGTGCAGCCAGAAAGTGAGCAGGGCGGGCGCTGCGGCGATCAGCAGAAGCAGGGCACAGTCGCGCAAGGATTGCCTGGATGACGGCGCAGCCATCAGGTCATCTCACGAGGGCATTGACCGTGAAAGGCAGGGTCATGCCATCCGCAAACCTGACGATGCAGGATATCCCGGCAGTCATGATTTTGGACGTGGATGCCGGTCGCACGAGCAACCGGAACTTGGTCCCGGCCTCAACCGGCTCGACGTGCGCGGAAACTTCCCCGGACACGACGGCTTTGACTTCGATGGCGGCGATCCGTTGGGCTTCGGTCGCGGAGATCAGGGCGGATTTCTCCTCAAGTTTATCGCCAATGCGCCACAGGAGCGTTTGGGGTGTGCACGTGAAAAGCTCCGGAATGGTGACACGCAGGATCAACGGCACCGGTTTGCCCGCTGCTTCATCGGTGGTTACGGTGATGGTTTTTTCCTGCACCCCCATCATATCACCCATGGTAATGGTCGCTTTGATTTCACCCGTTTCCCCAGGGGCGTAGGTCCGCCTGGCCAGCTCCGCCGTGGTGCAGCCGCAACTGGGTACGACGGAGGTTATCGTGATCGTGGCGCTCCCCGCATTGGTGAAGTGAAAGACCCCGCTGGCCTGCTTTTCGCCCGTTTTTGCCGTAAGCTGGATCTTCTGGCTGTCCCAACTCAGCGCCCCAAAGCCGAGGGTCGGCAGTAAAATCTGGAGTCCAAGTAAAAGGCGCAGGCTTCGCAGGGCAAGGTTCATGGAGTCACCTGCAAGCTATCCGGTCATCTGCCTCAATCAAGGGCAACCTCAGCCCTGACCGCCCGGGGAATGAGCTCGGTTTCCGCTTAATTGACCGGTATCAGTCGAGCTGCGCCGCGATATCCTCGAGGGGATAGGTGATGATCTCGGCGAGGGTGGGGTGATACCACGGGGCCCGAAGCAGGTCGCGCACGGTGGCGCGCATCGCCAGCGGCCCGGAGAAACAGTGGATGAGCTCGCCGGCGTCCTTGCCGACGATCTCCGCGCCGAGGATGCGCCCGCGCTTCGGCTCGGCCAGCACCTTCACATAGCCGTAGTTCGCCTCCATCAGGATCGACTTGCCGTGGTCGTTGAACGGGTAGGAGGCACGGAGGTATTTCACGCCCTGCTCGTCGAGATCGCGCTCCAGCGCGCCGATGGTCGCCAGCTGGGGATCAGTGAAGACCACATTGAGCAGGAGCGAGTGATCAACGGGCTTGAGACCCTTGACCTTGGCGGCGTGGCGGGCGGCCAGGATGCCCTGCTCGATGGCGATGTGCACGATATCGGCCGGGCCGGAGCAGTCGCCCGCGGCGTAGATGTGCGGCGCGCTGGTCTGCTGCCAGCGGTTGATGATGATCTGTCCATTGGGCCGCGTCTTCACCCCGGCGGCGGCGAGGCCAAGCCCGGCGGTGTTGGGGTCGCGGCCGAGCGCGTTGAAGAGATGCGCCGCCCGGCGGGTGACGAGGCCGTCGTTGTTGAGGAACTTCACGGTGAACCCGTGCCGGTCGGAACTGACGGATTGCAGCTTGGTGTCGGTGAAGAGCTCGATGCCCTCGTCCACGAAGGCCTTTTGGACCACGCAGGAGGCCTCCTCGGAATGGTCGCGCAGGATGTTCGGGCTGCGCTGGATCAGGGTCACCTTGGCGCCGATGCGGTTGAGGTATTGCGCCAGTTCGCAGGCGACGATGCCGCCGCCGAGCACGAGCACGCTCTTGGGCACGAAGTCGAGATCGAGCACGTCGTCGCTCGTCCAGCACTTGAGCCCCTTGAGGCCTGGCACGGGCGGCACGCTGACCTTCGAGCCGGTGCCGAGGAGGAAGTGCCGGCCGCGCAACTTGCGGCCGTCGGAGAGCTGCAAGGTGTGCGGGTCGGTGAACCACGCGCAGGCCCGGTAGAGGTCGAACCTGCCGCCGGTGAGCGCCTCCACGCGGTGGCGGGCGAAATCGCCGATGATGCGTTTCTTGCGGGCGTGCACCGCCTTCATGTCGGCGCGGGCGCCGGTGACCCGCAGGCCGAATCTGTCCGCATGCTGCGCATGATGCAGGATCTCGCCGGCGTAGAGCAGGGTCTTGGACGGCATGCAGCCGCGCAGGATGCAAAGTCCGCCGAGCTGTTTCGCGCCGTCAATGACGGCGACCTTCTTACCAAGGCCCGCGGCGATGCGGGCGGCGTTGAAGCCGGCGCTGCCGCCACCGAGGCAGATGAAGTCGTAGGTTTTCATTCAGGTTTTAACCACGGAACACACAGAATACACAGAAACGAATATTATTCAGGTCATTCGAGCGGAGCGAAGAATCCAGCAGCGAGGTTGCGGCAAAAATCATTCTGGATCCTTCGCTTCGCTCAGGATGACAACCCATGGGACGTAATCACCGCCCCTTGCCGAACAGCATGATGTGAATTGTCTTCAGCACGATCGAGGCATCGAGGATGAACGAGAAGTACCGGATGTAGTAGAGGTCGTATTCCAGCTTGCGGAGCGTGTCCTCCAGGTTGGCGCCATAGGGATAGTTCACCTGCGCCCAGCCGGTGATGCCGGGCTTGACGAGGTGGCGGAAATGGTAGCACGGGATTTGTTTTTCATACTCCTCGACCAGCCGCACCCATTCGGCGCGCGGGCCGATGAGACTCATGTCGCCGCAGAGCACGTTCCACAGTTGCGGCACCTCGTCGAGCCGGGTGGCGCGAAGGAACCGGCCGATGGGGGTGATGCGGTTGTCTCCGGTCCGGGTGTAGGCGTCGCCCACTCCGGTGCTCACGCGCATGGTGCGGAGCTTGACGATGTCGAACAGGACGCGGTTCCTCCCGACCCGGGGCTGTTGGAAGAAAACCGGCCCACGGTCCCCGAGCCAGATGGCGGCAGCCACCAACGGGAAAAGCGGCAGCGCGAGAAGCAGTCCGAGCGCGGCGAGCACGATGTCGCTCAGGCGTTTGAGGCGCTCGAAGACGGGTTCGCGGGCGATCTGGAACCCCTCCTGGAAAAGCCAGGTCTGGTTCAACCGGTAGAGCGGGATTTTCCGCCAGTAAACCTCGTGAAAAAGCTCCAGTGTGTAAGTGGGCACGCCGGAAAAATGCAGCTCCATGAGTTTTTGGGCCACGGCGGCGGGCAATTCCTGGCTGGATTCACGCAGGATGATGGCGTCGAGATTGCCCTCATATTCTTCAAGGTAGTGCGCCACATCCCCGTAGGGTGGCGCGGAGGTGGCCGGGCCGGGTTCCGTGAAGCCGCGGGCGAAGGTGGCATGCGTCGCATAAAGCACGGACTGCGTCATGCCTGTCTTGCGGCATTCCTCCTTGAAGGCGACACAGCTTTCCGGGCTGCCGAGAAACATGAAATACCGCTGCTGTTTCCGCGCCTGCTGGCGTTGGTAGACGAACCGCCGGTAGCTGAGAGTGATCGGGACCAGCAGCACGCACGAGCCGGTGATGACCAGGCGGCTGACCTGCAACGGATAACCGGCCGGGATGAAAGCATAGGTGAGCAACAGGGTGAACAGCAGCACGAACATCAGCGCAATGCTGTGCAGACTGGTGTAGGTGACCGACATCATGTCGGTGCGCGGATTATAGCCGTCGATCAGGTAGACCGCGAGGAAGTGCATGAGCACCGGCAGGGTCAGCGGCGCCAGGATGAATCCGCGCCAATGCAGCACACCCCAGGCCCGCGCGACAAAGTTGAACGCCAGGATGACGGCAAGGACGTCAAGCAGCACGAGGATAATGGTGGCGGTTCTTCCCTGGGTCATGGCCATTTGATTTACACGGGCGCTTCCGCCCAACGCAAACCGAACTTAGCCGCCGGCCCGGCGCAGAATCTCCTCCCAACGCGCCAGCGCCGCCGCAAACGTGAAGTGTTTTTCGTAGGCCGCCCGGGCGGCCCGGCCCAGCAGCGCGCCCCGTGCCGGCGCGACCTGCCACGCCGCTACTGTTTCTGCCAGCCGGGTGCCGTCGGCCGGGCCGAAGGCGGCGCCACACTGCTCTTTCACCAGCAGCCGGGCGATCTCGCCGTCGGGCGGACCGACAAACAGCACGGGTCGTCCGGCGGCCAGCGCGCCCGCCAGCTTGCTCGGATACACCAGCCGCGCGAAGTCCGGCTTCAAGGTCACTAGTTGCGCATCGGCGGCGGCCAGGACGGCGGCCAGCTGCGGACGCGGCTCCGGCGGCAACAGCCGGATGTTGTCCAGCCGGCGCGCCCGGGCGGCGGCGCGGACCTCGGCGAACCGCGCGCCGGCGCCGATGAACAAGAAAACAATCTCCGGACGGGATCGCAGTTGCTCAGCGGCGTCGAGCACGGCGGCGAATTCGTGCACGCGGCCCAGGTTGCCGGAGTAAGCGACGATATATTTGCCGGTCAGGCCCCAGGCGGCGCGCCGGGCGGTCACATCACCGGCTGAAGGCTCCGTTTGCAATTCACGCGGCGCCCAATTGGGCACGATCTCGACCTGGCCGGCCGGCATACCGTGCGCTGCGACGGCCTGCACCATGTCCTCGCCCAGCGCCACGCAGCAACGGGCGGAGCGCCACGCGGCATCGCGCTTGCGCCGCAAGGGCCAGAGCGGCAGCGCGGCGAGCGCGCCGACGTGCACGGTGACAATCTCCGGATAGATATCCTGGATCCAGTGGACGACTTGCGCGCCCCGCTCAATCACGGTGCCGGTCACCGCGGCGCCGAGCATCGGCGGGTCGGTCATCGGTACGACAACATCACCCGGCCGGACCAGTTCCGCGAGGATCCGCCGGGCGCGGCGGTTGAAGCGTCCGTAG
>DATFUQ010000093.1:0-7787 GCA_035260745.1 Lacunisphaera sp.
CCCCCGCCGTGCCGCCGCGCGATCCGCCCATCCGGGTGCGCAAGAACGTGCCGGACTGCTGGCTCACGCTCGAACTGGTCGAGGGCAAAAACCGGCAGGTGAGAAAAATGACCGCAGCCATCGGCCACCCGACGCTGCGGCTGCTGCGGGCGCGGGTCGGAAAGTTTTCGCTGGGCGACCTGGCCCCAAGCCGCTGGCGCGAACTCACCGCCGTCGAGCGCGCGGCGGTCTTCGCGTGAAAGGAGCCGGTCACCGCCCGATCGATGTCAACTAATAGTATACTTAAACCCCAGGCAGGCCGCAGGGCAAGTCCGCGGGCTTAAGTATACTATTAGTTGACATCGGGGCCTGAACGGCCCGCGCCCAAAATTGCTACAGCGCGAAGGAGCCGCCGCCCTTCTTTACCAGGACGAAGGCTATCATGGGGTCAGGATTTGGCCGGAAGCAAACGGTCCATCAGCCGGCCGACGATCACCGGCGCGGTGTCGTGGAGTGGAACCCGCGCGCTGAAGGTGACGGTGGCAAACGACTGCTGGGATTGCGGATCACGCACCGCGATTTTCATGAAGGACAGATGCTCGCCAAAATCCCATGACCAGTTGGCCTCATAGGTGACAACGGCCTGCGTGTTGTCGGGCATCATCGTCAGCGGGCCGACCTCGGCGGTGCAGCCGCGGACCTTGAGCGCCTCGGCGAGGCGATGATCAAGGGCGTGATTGTCACTGGAGTTGCTCACGATGAAAAACCGTTGGACGCCGGTGAGGCTATGGCCGCGCTCCACCTGGGCGTCGAACGACGCGCACCCGCCCAGCAGCAGGCCCAGGAGCAAAAACGCAGCAGTGGCGACACGGCGGCTCATACTCATATAGAGCGTTCCTCCCAGACTTGGGCGAGGCAGACAAGCGTTTCCACCGCCTTGGCCATGTCCTGCAGGCTGACCCATTCGCGCTGGCTGTGCACCTCGTGCATGCCGCAGAAAATATTGGGCGTCGGCAGCCCGCGCTGGGTGAGATTGGAGCCGTCGGTGCCACCGCGGATGGCCGACGAACGGGGCAGCAGCCCGGCGCGGCGGATCGCCTCCTGCGCGAACTCCACCGGGCGCATGTCCTGCTCCAGCCAGTAGCGCATGTTGCGGTATTGCTCGGTGAAGGTGAGCTCGAAGTGCGCGCGCGGTTCGGCGGCGCGCAGCTCCGCCACGATTTTCTCCACCAATGCGCGCTTGGCGGCAAGGCCGGCGAGCTCGAAGTCCCGCAGGAGCATCCGCACCCGGGCAGATTCCGCCAGGGCGGCGCATTCGATCGGGTGGATGAAGCCGTCGGTGCCCGTCGTGTGCTCGGGTGAGAGGTCCGGCGGCAGCGCCGCGAGGAAACGGCCCGCCAGCCGCACGGCGTTCACCATCACGTCCTTCGCCCAGCCGGGATGCGCCGCCACGCCGCGGATTTCCAGCAGCGCGGCGTCGGCGCTGAACGTCTCAAAATCAATCTCCCCCGGCACGGAGCCGTCGAGAGTGTAGCCAAAATCCGCGCCCAGCTCCGCGAGGTTGAGCCTGGCCATGCCGCGGGCGATTTCCTCGTCCGGATTGAAGCAGAGGCGGATTTTGCCGTGCGGGATTTCGGGGTGCTGGTGCAGGTGGCGCACAGCGGACATCACGGTGGCCACGCCGGCCTTGTCGTCAGCGCCGAGCAGGGTGGTGCCGCTGGCCGTGATGATATCGTGGCCGAGGCACTCGCGCAGGTGGGGAATTGATTCGAGGGTGAGTTTTTGCGCCGGGTCATCGGGCAGGATGATCGGGCGGCCGTCGTAGGCCCGGTGCACGATGGGCTTCGCCAGTCCGGGCAGGTTGGGCGCGGTGTCCACATGGGCGAACCAGGCCACGACGGGTGCGGTCTTTGGCGAGGTGGCCGGGAGCGTCGCGAGCACATAGCCGTGCCCGGTGAGCAGGACGTCGGTGAGACCGAGTTCCGTCAGCTCCTTTGCGAGCAGCCGGAGCAAGCCCCACTGGCCCGGCGTGCTCGGCGTGGTGGGCGACTGGTCATTACTGCGCGTGTCGATGCGCACGTAGCGCAGGAAACGGTCGAGGAGGTTGGCGGCGTCGATCGTCATGACGCGGCGGCGGCGATCATCTCGCGGCACTCGTCGGCGTTGAGGCCGAGCGGTTTTTCGCAGAGGACATGCTTGCCGTGCCCCGCTGTGCCGAGGGTCCATTCGCGGTGCTGCGAGTTGGGCAGCGGAATATAGACCGCGTCCACCGCGGGGTCGCGCAGCAAGGCTTCGTAACCAACGTAAGTCCTGGCAACGTTGAAACGCGTCCGGGCCTCGGCGAGCTTGGCCTCGTCGCGCGAGGCAAGGGCATAAAGCTCAGAGTTGGCCGAGCGCAGGATGGCCGGGAGGACGTTCTCGCGGGCGATGCGCGCGTAGCCGAGAACGCCCCAGCGGATTTTGCGATTGAGCGGTTCAGTCATCAGCGGATCCGACCAAACGGGGAATGCGCCCAAGGCTCAACGGGATTTTTCAACCCGGGCCAGTCCATCGGGCGCGGAGGAGATAAATGCAGCCATAGCCTCACCTTGCCGGAAAGGCGATAAGCCTATCGCCGGCCAGTGCGAGGGAGGGAGCCGGCGTAGCCGCCGAAGGAATTTTCCAGCGGCGGGATCGGGGAGCAGGTTTGATTTCGGACATAGCGATGGCGTAGACCGATACAGACAATTCCACCGGGGTGAAGTTGCGCCGGCTTTTACATGAGAGTGGGCGGAACAAGTCGAACCTTGGCGCCGTCTCACGGTCTTGTTTCCCAGCACTCAATTTATCGCGCCAATGAAAACAGCATTTATCCTCTTGATCGGGGCCGTCCTAGGCGTCTTGGGCTGGCGTTATTACCAGCGCACCGAGAATCCCACCATGGGGC
The DNA here is from genome assembly GCA_035260745.1 of Lacunisphaera sp. Taxonomy (GTDB): domain Bacteria; phylum Verrucomicrobiota; class Verrucomicrobiia; order Opitutales; family Opitutaceae; genus Lacunisphaera. The sequence goes on from DATFUQ010000093.1 coordinate 2,906, forward strand.
AGCGGGTGGAGCATCTGGCGGACAAGACTCGCGAAGTCGCCGGCGACACCAAGGACGCGATTGCCGGCAAAGCCGGGGACTTGAAACTGACGCCAGATAATATCAAGGGGGAGCTGGCCAAGACCGGGCGGGTTGCGCGCTCCAAGGCCCGGGACTTGGGCGATCGCATCGACGATGCTCGCATCGTCACGGTCATCAAGGGCAAGTATGTTGTGGAAAAAGATTTGTCGGCTTTCGCCATCAGCGTGGATTGCCGCGACGGCGCGGTTACGCTCACCGGCTCGGTGACAGCGCCCGAGCACATCGGCCGGGCGGTCACACTGGCCCTGCAGACCGGTGGCGTGCACGAGGTGGTCTCGCAGCTGGTGGTCAAGAATTGACGCCCCCGTTGTCACCTTTTGCAAAAATTTCCGTCTAATATCCCAACCAAATTCACCATGAAAACAAAACATACAATCCTACTGCCACTCGCCGTGGCTCTGCTTGGTGCCGGCTGCGCCGGCACGGGCCCGAACACCCAGACCGGCGCATTGACCGGCGGTGTGCTGGGTGCCATCGCAGGTGGCATCATCGGCAACAACAGTGGCTCGGGCAACGGCGCGCAAGGCGCCCTGATCGGCGCGGCCGGCGGTGCGATCGTCGGCGGCACCGTGGGGAATCAAATCGATCACGAGCGGGGAACAATCTATCGCTCGCAAGCCGAGGCCACCACGCAGATCGTCGTGGACTCGCCCCCGCCGCCCCCGCCGCCTCCGCCGCGGCAGCGCGAGGTGGTTTACGAGCGCACCCGGCCCGAGGCCGTTTGGATTGAGGGTTACTGGCGCTATGAGCCCCGCGGCTACGTCTGGGTGCCCGGTTACTGGGAGACCCCCCCGCCGCAATATCGCACCTATGTGCCTGCGCACTGGGAGCGTCACGGCCGCGGCCACGTTTACGTCGAGGGCTACTGGTCGTCGTAATCGCACCACTCAGTAGGCGCGATCCGTGACCGTAATGCCGTCCTGCGCCATGTCCATTTGATCTGGCAACAGGCGGCAGGCAGGCGTTCCCACTCGGCGGCGAGGGCGGGGCAGGTCTTTGACCGGCCCCATGTTTGGAGAAATCACCCCGCCAATATCCGGTCGATGCCCGCCAGTTCGCCGCCCGTGAATGGCGCGGCTTTGAGCGCGCCGAGGTTTTCCTCGATTTGCGAAACGCGGCTCGCCCCGATCAGCGCCGTGGTGACGGCCGGTTGGCGCAGCACCCACGCCAGCGCCATCTGCGCGAGCGACTGGCCGCGGGCCTGGGCGAGATTGTTGAGTTGCCGGATGACCCCGACCTTCTGCTCGGTGATGTCCTCCGGCCGCAGGAAGCGCGGGTCGTGGCCGGCGCGGGAGTCGGCCGGGATGCCGTTGAGGTAGCGGTTGGTGAGCAAACCTTGTGCGAGCGGGCAGAAGGGGATGCAGCCGATGCCCTCGCGCGCGAGCACGTCGAGCAGGCCGTGCTCCACCGTGCGCTCGAACATGTGGTATTTCGGCTGGTGGATCAGACAGGGCGCGCCGAGTTCGCGCAGCAGTTTCGCGGCGGCGGCGGTCTGCGCCGGGTCGTAGTTGGAGAGGCCGACATAGAGCGCCTTGCCGGAGCGGACCGCGTGGGCGAGCGCGCCCATGGTCTCCTCGAGCGGCGTGGCGGGATCGAAACGATGGCTGTAGAAAATATCCACGTAATCGAGGCCGAGCCGCTGGAGGCTCTGGTCGAGGCTCGCGAGGACGTATTTGCGCGTGCCCCATTCGCCGTAGGGCCCCGGCCACATGAGGTAGCCGGCCTTGCTCGAGATGATCAGCTCGTCGCGGTGGGCCGCGAGGTCGTCGCGGAACATGCGGCCGAAGTTCGTCTCGGCCGAGCCGGGGGGCGGACCGTAGTTGTTGGCGAGATCGAAGTGCGTGATGCCGAGGTCGAACGCGCGCAGCACCAGGGCGCGGCTGTTCTCCGGCCGGACATCATCGCCAAAGTTGTGCCAGAGTCCGAGCGAGATGCGCGGCAGTTGCAGGCCGCTGCGACCGCAGCGCTGGTAGAGCTTGGGGTTGTCGTAGCGGTTGGCAGCGGGCTCGTATTTCATCGGGTTGATGCCCAAACATGCCGCAGGCCGCGGTGGATTGTCCACCCTTGACCGCAGCATGATTTTATTTGGGGTGGACGCGCTGCGGAACGCCAGCCTAGAGCGTGGCAAAGAGCGCGCGCAGCTCGGAGGGGAAAACCGGCTTCGGCAGGATGAAGTCCACCTTGTGGGCGCGATAACTGGCGTCCACCTTCTCGCTCAGTTCGGAACTGAATACGATGATCTTGCCGGAATAGGCCAGGGCGCGCAAACGCGCGACCAGTTCCAATCCGCTCATCGTCGCCATGTGGTGGTCGGTGATCACCACGTCATAGGCGGCTGGATCCGGCAGGATGAGTTCAAGCGCGAGATTTCCATCGGACACCGACTCGACCTTGTGGCCGTCGCGGCCGAGCACAACTTGGAGCAATTGCCGCAGCTCGCGCATGTCGTCGGCGTAAAGAACCCGTAACGATTTCCTCGGTCTGGCGGCGGCGGTCTCGTTTGTAACGGGCGTGGACATCAGCAGTTGCACCAAGGTGCTAACAGAATGCAGAAGCCATGTCTCGCCAGCTGATGTTAAAAAGCTGCGAAACTGTTAATGATTAACGACTGCCGGAAGCGGGCGTTTCAAGCCCGCGACGCTTCAGCAGCGGCTCGATGTAAGGATCGCCACCCGTGAAATCCCGGAAGAGTTTCATCGCATCCTCACTCCCGCCGCGCGAAAGCAGCGTCGCGCGGAAGCGGTCGCCGTTGGCGCGCGTGAGGCCGCCGTGGGTCTTGATCCAGTCGACCGTGTCGGCGTCGAGCACCTCGCTCCAGAAATAGGAATAGTAACCGGCCGAGTAGCCGCCCATCGAGTGCGAGAAATAAGTGCTGCGATAGCGCGGCGGCACGGGCGCAAAGTCCACGCCGGCCTTTTTCAGGGCCGCCGCCTCGAAGGCCACGACCCCGTCGGCACCGGGGACATCGGCCGGCGCAAGCTGGTACCAGGCCTGGTCGATGACATTGGCGGCCACGAGCTCGGTGGTCATGTACCCCTGGTTGAACTTCGCGGCGGCCGCGACCTTATCGAGCAACGCCTGTGGGAGCGGGGCGCCGGTCTGGTAGTGCTTGGCGTAGTGCGCCAGCACCTCGGGCCAGTCCCGCCACATCTCATTCACCTGCGAGGGATACTCGACGAAGTCACGCGGGACGGCGGTGCCGGCGAAACGCGGATACTTCACGTTGGAGAACATGCCGTGCAGGGCGTGGCCAAATTCGTGGAAAGTCGTTTTCACTTCGTCCCAAGTCAGCAGCGTGGGCTCGCCGGCGGGCGGCTTCGGAATGTTGAGGTGGTTGGCCACGACGGGCTTGTCGCCGGTCAGGCCGGACTGCGACACGTAGGCGTTCATCCAGGCGCCGCCGCGCTTGTTCGGGCGGGCGTAATAGTCGCCGAGAAAGAGGGCGAGCGGCGTGCCGTCCGCGTTGAACACCTCAAAGACGAGCATGTCGGGGCTGTAGCCGTGAAGGTCGGTGCGCTCCTTGAAAGTGATGCCGTAGAGCCTGGTGGCGGCGTAGAACACGCCGTCGACGAGCACCCGCCGGAGCTCGAAGTAGGGCTTGAGCTGCGATTCATCGAAGGCGTAGCGCTCCTTGCGGACCTTCTCGGCGTAGAAATCCCAGTCCCAGGCGGCGATCTGGAATCCGCCTTTCTCCGCGTCGACGATGACCTGCATGTCGGCGGCCTCCTTGCGGGCGTTGGCCATGGCGGGCGGGGCGAGCTGCGCGAGGAGCTTGTTCACCACCTCCACGGAGCCGGCGGTCTGTTCGTCCAGCTGGTAGGCGGCGTGCGTGGGATAACCGAGGAGATTGGCGCGTTCGGCCCGGAGCCGGGCGATGCGGGCGACCGTCTCGCGGGTGTCGAATTCGCCGCCGCGGCTGCCGCGGGCGAGCGAGGCTTCCATGATCCGCTGGCGCAGCGCGCGGTTGGTGAGCGCGTCGAGCGGGGGCTGGCCCGTGGTGTTCTGGAGGCGGATGAGAAACTTGCCCTCGTGGCCGGCGGTCTTGGCGGCGGCGGCCATGGCGGTGATCTGGGCGTCGGTCAGCCCGGCGAGTTCCTCGCGGGTGTCGACGAGCACGGCTGAGGCGCCGACTTCCTTGAGCACGCTCTGGGAGAACTTGGTCGTGAGGGCGGCCAGCTCGGCGTTGAGGGCCTTGAGCTTGGTCTTGTCGGACTCGGCGAGCTTGGCGCCGCCGCGGACGAAGTCCTTGTAATAGCGCCACAGCACGCGCTTTGACTCGGCATCGAGGCCGAGGGTTTCGCGGGCGTCGTGGAGCGCCTGCACGCGCGCAAAGAGCGCGGGGTTGAGCCGGATGGCGTCACGGTGTGCCGAGAGCTTGGGGGAGAGTTCGGCCTCGAGTTTCTGGAGGGTGGGATTGGTGAGCGAGGCGTTGAGGATGCCAAAAGCGTTGCCGGTGCGGTCGAGCAGCCGGCCGGCGCGCTCCATGGCGACGATGGTGTTCTCGAAGGTCGGTTTCGCGGGATTGTTCGCGATGGCCTCGTTCTCCTTGAGGTCCTCGGTCATGCCCTGCTCGAAGGCGGGGGCGAAATGCTCGTCCTTGATCTGCTCGAAGGGCGGCAGGTGGTAGGGCAGGGTGCTCTCGGTCAAGAGCGGATTGTCGCTCATGGCGGGGGCAGCGGCGGCGCGCAGCAAGGTGGCGGGGCCAAGGGTGGCGAGGAGCAGCGTCCCGAGGGACGCCCGGCGGAGGAAGGAATGGTTCAGCATGGGGGATGCATTTTTCGCCAGCACATACGGCGGGCGC
>DATFUQ010000094.1:0-15784 GCA_035260745.1 Lacunisphaera sp.
ACGCCCGCCGGGCCCGCCAGAATCAGCAGCACGGTCTTCGGCTTGGGGGACGCGGCCATCTCAGTAGGTGAAGGCGGCGGCGGAAGTGGCCAGGCCGTAGGTCAGCAGGATGGCGCCGATCAAGCGCGGACGCGAAGGTTGCCGGAAAAGCCAGTCAAAGAAATCGCGCAGCCGGTAGGGCGCGGCGGCCAGATACAAGGCCAGCGCCAGCCCGGCATACACCGCCGTCACCATGAGCAGGCGCTGGGGATGCGTATATTCCATGTAGGAGGCATAGAGCAGCGGCTCGGCGACCAGCAGCATCAGCACGCACAAGCCGCGCACGGCGAGAAAGTCCGGCGTGTAGATGAAGGCCAGCGCGGCGAGCACGCCAAACCCCGCCATCACCGGCTGGGGCGAAGTGAAGAAAATCAGGTCGGCCTCGCCCAGATGGGAGATCCGCCACAGGAACCAGGCGGCGCCCACGCCAAAAAACAACCAGGCCCCGCGGGTCGAGCGCGGCAGGGCGCGGGCAAACGAGCCGACCGCGGCGTTGTTCCAGAACAACAGCGCGCCGAGCAGCGCAATAAACAGGCCGGGCAGGAGGGTGGCGAGGAAAAGACTCATACGATCAAGTTAACCACGGAGACGCGGAGGGCACGGCGAAAGAATAATTAATAAAGAAGCATTACTCTGTGGTCTCTGTGTCACCGTAGTTCAAACATTAACGCCCGCCAGCGCCAGTTCGCCATAGAGCACGGCGGTGGACACCCGGCCGATTTTCACCGGCACCAGCTCGCCGATCAATCGTTCACTGGCCGGGAAATGCACGACGCGGTTGCCCCGGGTGCGGCCGGTGTAGCGCAGGCCCCGCTTGTCCGGTCCCTCGACCAGCACCTCCTGGGTGGTGCCAACCAGCAGGGCGTTCCGGCGGGCGGAGTTTTCCGCGAGGATTTGCAGGAGGGTTTGGTTGCGCGCCTCCTTCACGGCGTCCGGCACCTGGTCGGCGAGCTCGGCGGCGGGTGTGCCGCTGCGGATGGAATACTTGAAGATGAAAGCCATGTCGTAATTGCAGGCCTCGAACAATTCCCGGGTCTGGGCAAAATCCTCCCCGGTTTCCCCCGGGAAGCCCACGATGACGTCGGTGGAGAAATACATGTCCGGCCGCACGGCGCGGAGGTCGTCGACCATCTGCCGGTAGCGCTCGCGGGTGTAGGGCCGGTTCATGGCTTTCAGGATGCGGTTGGACCCCAACTGGAGCGGCAGGTGCACATACGCGCACAATTTTTCGAGCCGGCCGTAGGCCTCGATCAGGTCGGTCTTGAACCCGCGCGGGTGCGGCGACGTGAACCGGATGCGCCGGATGTCCGGAATCGCGTTGATCCGCTCAAGCAGCTGGACGAAGGGGGTGACGCCGCCGGTGTGGGCGTAATCGCGGCGGCCGTAGCTGGTGACTATCTGGCCGAGCAGGGTGATCTCGCGCACCCCGCGGTCCGCCAGCTCCTCGCATTCGCGCACGATCTCGTCCATCGGCCGCGAGCGTTCGTCACCGCGGGTTTTCGGCACGATGCAGAACGAGCAGGCCATGTTGCAACCCTGCTGGATGGAGACAAACGCCGACACCTGCTTCTCCTCCAGCACATGGTCGCGGATGGTGTTCTGCGAGCCGGCCTCCTCGGCGAGGTCCACAATGGTCTCGCCCACCGGGGCGCCCGCCGCCAGCGCCGCGCGGAGGTTGTCGAGATAGTCCGGCACCTGGTGGAATTTCTGCGTGCCGATGATCAGGTCCACGTCCGGCAGCCGGTCGAGCAATTCGGCGCCGCGGTTTTGCGCCATGCAGCCGAGGATGCCGAGGATGAAGTCAGGATGCTTCTTCTTGCGGCTGGACACATTGGCCGCCTTGCCGATGGCCTTTTGTTCCGCGGCATCGCGCACGCTGCAGGTGTTGAGCAGGAGAATGTCGCACTGGTCCTCGTCCGGCACCATCCGGTAGCCCCGGGCGCGCAGCAGGGCCGCGACGGCCTCGCTGTCGCGCTCGTTCATCTGGCAGCCGTAGGTCTTGATGTGAACCCGGTTCATGGCAGGAGGGGGCTTAACTACCCGCCCACCCCGGCGGGTCAACGCGGTAAAACGCGCCATGTGCTTGCTTGGCCCGCCCGGGCCGGCAGGCTCAGTGCAACATGCGCCCGCCCGCCCGTCTGCTTCCAACCGTCATCACCCTGCTGCTGGCCGTGGGCTCGGTTCGGGCGGCGGAGCCCGAGGCGCTGGTGCTCATCACCGGCGACCAGCACTCGGCCTATGAGCGCACGGCGCAACTCGTTGCCGCGGTGGACCGGCTCAAGGCGGAACACCCCGGCCTGCCGCTCCTTGTTCTGCTCAACGGCGACATGTTTGAATACGGCAATGTCGTCGCCCGCCGCAGCGCCGGCGCCGTGGACTTCGCGATGATAAACGCGCTTGTTGCGCGCGCTCCGACCATCGTGAACCTTGGCAACCACGAGCCGGAATTCTACGATCTAGCCGATACCGTGCAGCGGTTGCAGGGAACCCATGCGACGGTCATCAGCAATATCATCAACCGCACCACAGGCCTGCCATTCACACCGGCTTCGACCAAAGGGAAACTTGGCCGCGAAGAAGCGGTCATCGTGGGGGTGACGACGGACAATCTTTCGACCTACCGCGTGGCCGTCCGGCCCTCGCTCGACCTGGCGAATCCAGTTGTCTGGGCCAAACAGAATTTTCCGGGACTGCTGGCCGGGGCCCCGCTCAGGATAATCATGAGCCACGCCGGGCTCGCGGCCGACCGCGAGATGCTGCCGCTCATGCCGGACGGCACGCTTTTCGCCGGGGCGCACGACCACCTGCGGTTTGTGCAGCCACTGGGCCGGGGGGTGTATGTGCATTCCGGGTCGTGGAACGAAGTCCTGACGCTGGCCTGGCTGAGGCGCGATGATTCAGGCGCGCCACGCTGGGATGTGGAGCAAATCCGCATCCCGACGGACGGCGCGGCCGATGCCGAGTTGGCCGCGCTCATCCGCGAGGCCAGGGCCAAACATCTCACGCCCGAAGACACTGCAGTGGTAGGGCGCACAACCACCACACGCTCAACCGCCGAGGCAGCGCAATTTGTGGCGCAAGCGCTCCGCGAAGCCGCCGGGGTGGACGCGGCGTTCATCGGCAACACCACTTTTGGCGCCGGACTGCCGGCCGGCGCGGTCACCCGGGTTGAGTTCGATGCCTGCGTCCGGTTTGACGGCGCGATTTTCACGGCGGAGGTGGACGGGACGCGTTTGTCACAATTGATGGCGGCCGCCAACCAGGGCCCCGATACACCCTTTGCGCAGAGAAGCGGGGAGTTTTCCTTTGCCGCCGGTCCGATGACGATCGAACCGACCCACCGCTACCGCATCGCAACCACGGACTGGGGCGCAAAAAACACCGCCCGTTACTTTGGCGACCCAACCATTGCGTGGCAGGAGCAGCCCGGCCTGCGCCTGAAGGCTGCCGCCCAAGGGGCGCTCAACCCGGGTGGAAAGTAATTCTGTTGGCAGCACCGGTTTCAACGCTTTGTTCGTCGCATGGGATTATTTGACCGCTTTGCCGCCAGGAAACCCGACGACCCGGTGTCGCCGGCTGCGTCCAGCGAGCCCGCGGCGGAGAAAAAGCTCCCCGCCGGCGGGGTCATGCCGCAATTGGCGGCGGCGCGCGAGAAACTCAAGGCCCGGGACCTGCCCGCGGCCATGGCGATTTACGAAGAGGTGCTCGCCGGCGCGGCCGACCGCACCGATGTGCTGGTCACGATTTCCGCCGACTTGGGCACCAACGGCCACGTGCAACAGCTCATCGAGCTGCTGGCCCCGCGTTACGACGCGCAGAAGCACGGGGCGGCGGCGGGCATCAATCTCTTGCAGGCCTACCTCGCCACCCGCAATGCCGAGGCGGCGCAACACCTGCTGGATCTGCTTTTCGCCCTGCAGCGGCCGGACCTCGAGGCGCGGCTGGTCGGTTTTTCCAACGCGGTGGCCGAGCTGTTTGTAACGGAAACCGAGGCAGCGGACGTCGCCATGCCCCAGGCAACCATCAGCCTGGTCAGCATCAGCAAGCCGATCTGGTTCTACGGCCTCGAGGCCACCGCCCCGCATCTGCTGCCGCGCAAGGAAGGCAAGCTGCGCCGGCTGGCCTTCGCCCAGTGCTCGCTGCCCGGGCTGGATGACGCCGCCGCGCGCGCCGCGCGGCCCGAGGAAGCGCTCGGCCGGCTGAGCCGCGGTCTGCCCATGTGGTTCGCCGAGACCTTCGCCTTTGGCGTGGGCTACGAGGCCGTCGCCGCCGTGGGCGTGGCCAGCGCCAAACACCATGCGCTGTTTCCGGTCGAATGGGTGGCGGAAAACATCCGCCAGCTCAACGAGACCACCGAAGGCAAACTCGACTATGTGGTGACCGGCGCGCTGCGCAACCGCAACGACGACTTTGAACTCAGCCTCCGCATCTGGGAGGTGAAAAAATTCCGCGAGTTGAAAACCTTCAGCACGCGCTGGAACCCCTCAACGGCCGACGAGGAACTGCGGAAATTCCACGAGCTGGTGCGCAGCTACATGGAATGGATGGCGCTGCCTGCGGGCCAGGGGCTCGCCTACGCCACCCCGGCCGCGCCGCTGGCGCATGTGCATGCGCTCGGGACCCTGCTCACGCAATTTCTCGGCGAGAAAGGGCTGCTGGCACCCGAGCAGGTGACCCAGGATTCGACGCTGCTTCTGCGCGATGCCCAGGCCAATCCGGACGATCCGCGCGCCCAGCTGGCGCTGGTGGCCGCCCTGTTGCGGCTCAAGGCGCAGGGCGCCCTGCCCGACCCCGCGGCCTTTCAACACGCAAGCGCCTGGCTTGGGTCGGATCGGGCGCAGGCGGTGGACGCCTCGGCCCTGCTCATGAAACTGGCGTGAGCTTCGCCCAATAAAAAGGCCCGGCGGAAAGCCGGGCCGGTGAGGACAAGAAGCAATTACGGATGCTTGGCGTTGTAGTAGGCGATGAAGTCCATGGTCAGGTCGAGCTCCGGGCGCGCGTCAAGGACCGCGTCACTCAGCTTGGCAATGTCGAGAAACAGGCTGATGTCGCGCTCCTTGGCGAAGGCGCGCAGTTCCTTGGCGATCTCGGATTCAACCGGGCCCTGCAGTTCCTGCTGGCGCTGGTTGAAAGCCGCCTGGGCCTGCTGCTGTTTCGCCTGCAGGTCCTGCTGCAGGCGCGCCCCCTCGGCCTGCTTGGCCTCGATGGCCTTGGCGTTGGCCACCGGGTCGGCGTTAAGCTTGTTCAGCTCGATTGCGAGGGTGCGGAGCTTTTCGCCCAGCAAGGACAGCTCGCTTTGCTTGCCGCTGAATTCCAGCTCAAGGGCCTGCATGGCCTTCACCAGCTGCTTGATGCCGGTGCCTTCGGCGGCAAAGGCGGTGCTGTTGACGTAGGCCACGCGGGCGGTCTCGACGGCCTTGACCACGGGGGTTTTGACCGGCTGGGCCGGCAGCGGAGCGGTCAAAGCGGCGGCCAGCAATAAAAGGAGGGATAGACGGGGGAATTTCATGGGAAGGAGACCAGTAGGCGCTGCCGGACGTATGGCAAAATCTAAATTACCGGGCGGAAGTCGCCAGCTGGCCGCAGCCCGCGGCAATGTCGATCCCCCGGCGCTGCCGCACGGTGCTGGGCAGACCGTATTCCGCGAGGATTTGCTGGAAATGCCGGGCCGACTCGCGACCAGCGGGGGCGCCGCCATAACCGGCGGTGGGATTCAGCGGGATGAGGTTGATCTGCGCCGACTGGCCCTGAAGCAACCGGCCAACAGCATGGGCGCTGTCGGCGGAATCGTTCCGGCCCTCGATCAGGGTCCATTCGTAGAAAATCCGGCGCTGCTGCTTCGCGATGTAATAGCGGCAGGCGTCCATCAACTCGTCGAGCGGCCACTTTCTGGCCACCGGGACCAGCGCGGCGCGCTCCGCCTGCGTGGCGCCGTGCAGCGAGACCGCGAGATGGACCGGCCGCGACTCGTTGGCCAGCCGGATGATGCCGGGCACGACCCCGACGGTGCTCAGGGTTATTTTTCTCCGGCCGATGGCGAGACCGGCGGAATCGCAGAGGATGTCCACCGCCGTCATGACGGCGTCGTAGTTGTGCAGCGGCTCACCCATGCCCATCAGCACAATGTTGCGCAGGCGTTCCGGTTGCGGAGCTTCGCGCAGCACCCGGTCCACATGGACGGCCTGCGCAACAATCTCCCCGGCCGTGAGGTGGCGGGCGAAGCCCATCTGTCCGGTCGCGCAGAACACGCAACCCATGGCGCAGCCCGCCTGGCTGCTGATGCAAGCCGTGACCCGGCCGGTGTAGCGCATGAGCACGGTCTCGATGCGGCGGTCGTCGGCAAGGGCGAGAAGATATTTGCGGGTGAAGCCATCGGTGCTGCGGGTCTCGGTGGCCACGGGCAGCCGCGCAAGAATGAGCGCGGTCTCCGCCTTGGCGCGGAAACGCGCGGGCAGCTCCGGCATCTTCGACCAGGCGGTGACGCCCTCCAGGTAAACATAGCGCCAGAGCCGGGCGGCGTGCACCGGGCTGAGGTCCCAGCGCGCGACGAGCCGCCGCAGTTCCTCGCGGGGGAAGTCGTAGAAATTGGCGAGAGGGGAAGACATAGCGAGGGCCAGACGCTAGCCTGTGACTCGCCATGCCTGCAACACCGGCGAACAGCGCACGGCGTTGCCTTTTGCGTCCGTGCCACCTATCCTGCCGCATGCTCGAGTGGCTGACCAGATTTCTGCAGGCGTTCATCCCGCTGTTCGTGGCCATTGACCCGATCGGGCTGGCGGCGATCTTCCTGGGCCTGGGGCAGAGCCTCGCGCCGGCGCAGCGGCAGAAAATCGCCAGCCAGGCCACCTGGACCGGCGGCCTCGTGGCGCTGGGCTTCCTCATCCTCGGGCAAAGCGTGTTCAAGGCGCTGGGTATCTCGGTGAGCGACTTCCAGATCGCGGGTGGCCTCATCCTGTTCATTCTCGCGGCGAGGGATCTCATCCAGTCGGCGGCGGAGCCGGAAAAACTGCCGGAGGATTTTGGCGTCGTGCCGCTCGGCATGCCGCTCATCGCCGGGCCGGCCTTGATCACCACGCTGCTGGTTCTGGCGCAGGCACCCAACATCGGGCTGGTCGTCATCCTGGTGGCGCTGGCGGTGAACCTGGCGCTGGTGGTCCTGGTGTTGCACTACAGCGAATGGCTCGGGCGGAGGGTCGGCCCGACGGGGATGCGCGCCATCTCGAAGATCATCTCGATGCTGCTCGCCGCCATCGCCGTTAATATGATCCGCCGCGGCTGGACTGGGTAAGAAGCTCAGCCTTCGAACGTCGTCAGCAGATCGGCGTAGATCCTGGCGGAGTTGACCAGGTCCTGGACGCGGGCGCGTTCATCCACCGCATGGTAATCGCGACCGCCGGGGCCGTAGCCGAGCGTGGGGATTTTCAAAACCTGCGCGAAGAAATGCATGTCGTTGAAGCCGGTGGAGACCACGAATTTTGCCGGCCGCCGCCGGACTCGCGCCACGCTCGACCGCATGGCGGCGAACAGCGGATGCTTCGGGGCGGTGTAGCAGGAGTGGTTGTCGGAGATCTTTTCAATGGTGATGCGGCACTGCGGGATTTTGCCGGCCGCGGCCTTGAGCGCGGCCCGCAGCTCGCGTTCGGCGGTCCGGACGTCCTCGGTGGGCAGCACGCGGCGGTCGATGCTGAAGCTGGCGATGGCGGGCACGGTGTTGACCTTGTCACCTTCGCCGGCGGCGAAGACCCCGCCGAGATTGAGGGTCGGGTGCATGAGAGTGCCGTCGGGGGTGCGAAAGGTGCGGCGGGCCAGGCGGCGCTTGTGGGCCTCAAGCGCGAGCACCAAGGCGGACATTTTTTCGAGGGCGTTGACGCCCTTCTCCGGCGTGGAGCCATGGGCGGCCCGGCCATGCACGCGGACATTGAGCCACACCACGCCATTGTGGCCGCAGCACACAGAGTCGTCCTCGCCACCCTCGCCCACGACGGCGTAGTCGGCGCGCAACCGGCCGTGGTCCGCCACCCAGCCGGTGCCGAGCGTGCTGTCGGTCTCCTCGTCCGCGGTGAACGAGACCTCGACGTTGAAGTTGGGCCGCACCCGGGTGGCGCGCAGGGCTTTCAGGGCAAAGACGATGCTGGCGATGGCACCCTTCATGTCCGCCGTGCCGCGGCCGTAGACCCAGCCTTTTTCTGCGACGGGATTGAACGGGCTGCCGTGCCGCCACGAACCGGAGACCGGCACGACATCGTAGTGGGCGTTGAAATGCAGGGTCTTTTTCGCCCCGGCGTCCCAGAAGCCGATGACGTTGTAGCGCGGGTAATCGAGCAGTTCGGGCTGGGTCTTTTTTTGCAGGGCGCGCGGGATGGACAGCCGGCGCACCTGCAGGCCGAGCCCCCGCAGGGTGTTCGCCAGCAAGGTGGTGATGGCGCTGTAGTTTTCACCGGGCGGGTTGACCGTGCGCAACCGGATCAGCTGCTGCAGGAAGGCCGTGAGGCCGGCTTGGTGACGGTCAAGGTAGCGGGCGGGGGACATGAGTGGGTATTATTGCCCGCGCCCGGACCGGGCGTAAATCAGTTTCGGCGCCCGGGCGGCCGTGCGGTTGACTTTGACAGGGCGGGGGGCCGAGGCACGATGACGGCTTATGGCGCTGGCTGACATGAGGAAGGACTACGGGCTGGCGGGGTTGCTGGAAAAGGACCTCGCGAAGAACCCCTTTAGCCAGTTCGAGAAATGGTTCCAGGAGGCCGAGGCGGCCAGGCTCACCGAGCCCAACGCCATGACGCTGGCCACGACCGGGCGCGACGGTCGTCCCTCCGCTCGCACCATACTGCTCAAGGGCTGCGACGGCCGCGGCTTTGTCTTTTATACCAATTACGAAAGCCGCAAGGGCCGCGAGCTCGACGGCAATGCGCGCGCCACCCTGGTCTTTCCCTGGGTGGCCATGGAGAGGCAGGTCATCGTCGAGGGCCCGGTGGTGCGCGTGACTCGCGAGGAGTCCGGGGCGTATTTTCACAGCCGGCCGCGCGCGAGCCAGCTGGCGGCCTGGGCTTCGCCGCAAAGCACGGTCGTCGCCGGCCGCGCCGTGCTGGAGGAGAGTTACCGGGTGATTGAAAAGAAATACGAGGGCCGCGAGGTGCCGCTGCCGCCCAACTGGGGCGGTTTCCGGCTCGCACCGGAGACGGTGGAATTCTGGCAGGGGCGGCGCAGCCGCCTGCACGACCGGTTGCGCTACCGCCGGGAAAACGGCGGCGACTGGGTGGTCGAACGGCTCGCGCCCTGAACATGGCCCGCGCGAAAAAGCCGAAGGGGAAACTGCCGGCCCAGCTCGTGGTGCTCGCGGCCCTGCCCGACCCCGCGATCATCACGGAAACCAACTGGGACAAGGGCGGGGCGAAAATCATCTACCCCAACCCGGCATTCTGCCGGTTGACCGGTTACACCGAGGCGGAACTGACGGGACAGAACACGCGCCTGCTGCACGGGTCCAAGACCGACCTCACACTCCTGCGCCAGGGGCGGCGCGACGGCCCGTCGGATCACGCGTGCAGCGGCGAGGGCTGGCTCTGCCGCAAGGACGGCTCGCCATTTTTCGCGCAATGGAATTTCCGCCCGATGACCGCCGGAGCGGGCAAACAGCTGGTGGCGCTTTACCACGACCGGTCGGAATTTCGGCGGCTGCGCGATGCCCTGCTGCAGTCGCAGAAACTCGACACCGTGGGCCTGCTGGCTGGCGGCGTGGCCCACGATTTCAACAACCTGCTCTCGGTCATCAACGGTTACTGCGAGATCATGACACCCAAGATAGCGGACGTGCCCGCGGCGCAAAAGGACCTGCAGGAAATCCACCGCGCGGGCCTCAAGGCCTCGGCCATCGCGCGGCAGATCCTCGAGTTCAGCCGCCGGCAGGAGACCGAGGTCAAGGTCGTCAACTTCAACACGCTCATCCGCGAGATCGAGGAAATCCTCCGCCGCGTCGCGGGCGACGAGATCCCGCTGGAGCTGCGGCTGGCCTCGGGCCTGGGCAACACCCGCATCGACCCAACCCACTTCCAGCAGGTCCTGCTCAACCTGTGCTTCAACGCGCGCGACGCCATGCCGCGCGGCGGCAAGCTCACCATCCGCACCTACAACCATCAGGTGTCCTCCCCGGCCGATCGCCGGGTGGCCGGGATGCGCGACGGGCTTTACGCGGTCATGCAGGTCACCGACACCGGCCACGGCATCGACCCCGCGTTGCTCAACAGCATCTTCGAGCCGTTCTTCACGACCAAACCCCACGGCACCGGCCTCGGACTGCCCACGGTGCTCGGCATCATCCGGCAGAACGACGGCCACATCACGGTGGCGAGCACCCCCGGCCAGGGCACGAAGTTCGAGATCTTCCTGCCCGAAACCGCGGAACCGGAGCAAACCTCGGTGACCCAGCTCGGCACCCTGCCCGAGGTGCACGGCACCGAGACGGTGCTGGTCATCGAGGAGGACGACATTCTCCGCAAGATGATCGCCGGCATCCTCGCCACCGACGGTTACCACGTGACCGAGGCGGCCACGGTGGAAGCGGCGGCCCAGTCCGGGCTGCAGCCGCAACTGCTGCTGGCATACTGCAACACGCGGGCGAGCCGCGCGCTGGTGCGCAAACTTTACACCAGCAACCACGGGCTCCGCTTGATCAGCACCTCGGCCGAGTCACCCGAGACGGTGTTGCCGGATTTTCCGCGCAAGGCACTGGTTCACCTGCCGAAGCCTTTTGCCCTGAGCACTCTGCTGGTCAAGGCGCGCGGGTTGCTCGACACCGGGCGGTAAGCCGGGGAGACACGCAAAGGCATTGCGCCAGCCCCGGGAAACACCTAGCAGGGAAGGCGCTTTTATGGAGACCCCCCACAACCCAACCGGACCGGGCCAGCGCTCGCTGGCCGCCATCGTGTTCACTGATGTGGTGAGCTTCAGTGCGCGGATGCAGGCGGACGAGGTGGTCACGCTGCGACTCCTGCAGCGGGATTTTGGGGCAATGCGCGAGATTTGCACGGAGCACCAGGGCTCCGTGCTCAAAACCACCGGAGACGGCCTGCTGCTTTATTTTTCCAGCGCGGTGCAGGCCGTGGCATGCGCCCTCGTGATGCAGCGGCTGTTCGCCGAACAGGCCAGGAACCGGCCGGCGACCGAAACCCTCACCCACCGCCTCGGCATCCATCTCGGCGATGTGTTCGTCAACGACCAGGACGTCATGGGCGACGGCGTGAACATCGCGGCCCGGCTGCAGGCCGAGGCCGAGCCGGGCGGCATCTGCATTTCCCAGACGGTTTACGACGTGGTGAAGAACAAGCTGGCGCTGCACGCCACCCGGTTGGGCCCGCGCGAATTGAAGAACATCTCCCAGCACATCCCGATCTACCGCCTGCTGCTCGAGGCACAGGCGATGGGCGGGGCCGAGGCCGAGCTGCCGCTCGAGGAGGCGCTCGAGTCTCCGGCCAGCCGCCCGCTTACCAAGAACCAGAAACGGGCCGGGGCGGCAGGACTCGCGGTGTTGCTGGGGTTGCTCATCTTCCTGGTGCGGGCCAACCACCAAAAAATGGAAGCGGAGGCGCAGGCCGAGGCCACCCAGGCCAAGATCAACGCCCTGCTGGCGGAGGATGCCGCCGACACGACCGACCGGCAAAAAAACGCGAAAGCCCTGGCCGATTGGCGCGAGGAATTGCGCGACCGCCGCTCGCGAGCCCAGGAAGAGTATAATTTTGCCGAGCTGGCCCGGAACACACGCGAAACCCGGCCCGGGGCGGGCAATAAACCGGACACGCAGATCCGCCTGCAGATGCTCGAGCGGATGCAGGCCCTGTTCAGCTGGATGACGACGGCCATGCAGCGCTACAGCCGGGAAAGACCATTGGTGGTGCATGAGCTGACTGGCACGGCCCCGAAGGAAATCGGGGTCTTTGGCGGCGCCGATCGGCGCCTATATTACGCCGAGGGCGGGGCCATCCGGCAGCAAAACTGGGCGGACCTTCGTCCTCCGGTGATGGGTGCAATCATCGCCGGGGTTCTGCTCGACGCTCAACCGTTCCCGCCGCGCGAGGTGGTGCTCGGCGCTCAGGCCTTCGCCAATTTCTACGCGCTGCCCGAGCTGGGCGAGGCGCTGCGGAAGGGCCGGCCCAAACGCCCGGTCAAGTGAAGCGCAATCGTGGCGACCCCACTCCAGGTTCTGCCTGTCCGCACCGCCGGCGCCGCCGAGAACATGGCGCTGGATTTCCTGCTGCTGCAGCGCTACCCGGGGCCG
This sequence comes from Lacunisphaera sp., assembly GCA_035260745.1. Taxonomy (GTDB): domain Bacteria; phylum Verrucomicrobiota; class Verrucomicrobiia; order Opitutales; family Opitutaceae; genus Lacunisphaera. Next base: position 12,308 of record DATFUQ010000094.1, read on the forward strand.
GCCGCGCCACGCTTCCGGCACTACGAGTGGCGCGGGCCGGCGTTCACCTTCGGCTACAGCCAGAAAATCGGCTTCGTGCGGGCCAACCTGCCCGCGGGGGAAATTTTTGATCTGTGCCGGCGGCCAACCGGCGGTGGCGGAGTGGACCACCGCAACGACTGGACTTACATGCTGGTCCTGCCGCGCGGGGATGCGCTCTATGACGAACGGGCGGCGCGGTTCTATCGCATTGTCCATGAATGCCTCGCGGCGGCCCTGGTTGCGCTGGGGCAACCTGCGGCGGTGAAAATGGAAACGGCCGCCGGTGAAACCGGCCCGGGCATCTGTTTTCAGCGCGCCGAACTCCATGACGTGGTGAACCGCACGACCGGGGCGAAGATTGCCGGCGCGGCGCAGAAGCGAAACAAGCACGGTCTGCTGTTTCAGGGTTCGATTGACAAGGGGAGCATGGAACCGGTGGATTGGGATGACTTCTCAGCGCGATTTTCTGCGGCCCTGGCGCGCGCGCTGGGTGCGACGGCGCAGGAGACGCCGTGGCCGGAATTGAACGAGGACGAGGTGAGCGGGTTGATGGAGCAATATTCCTCGCCGGAGTGGAACGAATATCGGTGAATGCTACCTTCGCGCCAAGGTGATGACGCACTCGAGATGGCGCGTCTGTGGGAAGAGGTCGAAGGGCTGCACGGCTGTGAGCGCGTAGCCGGCGGCGAGAAAACTCTTCAGGTCGCGCATCTGGGTGGCCGGGTCGCACGACACATAGACGACGGCGCGCGGACCGAAGGCAAAGAGCTGCGCGAGGAAGGATTCATCGCAACCCTTGCGCGGCGGGTCGATGACCACCGCGGTATCAGCGGGCGGGAAATCCAGGCCGGCGAAGATCTGCGCGGCATCGCCGGCGCGGAAAGTGGCGTTGGGGATGGCGTTGGCCGCAGCGTTCTCAGTGGCGAACCTGACCGAGGTCGCGCTGAGCTCGACACCCGCCACGCGCGTGAAGGCCGGCGCGCAGCTCAGGGCAAACAGTCCGCTCCCGCAGTAGGCGTCGACGAGAAATTTCGCGCCGCTGCCGGCGGCCTGCGCGCGCACATAGCCGGTGAAGGCCGGCAGGATGAAGGGATTGTTCTGGAAAAAATCCCGGGCGAGAAAATGCAGCTTGAGCGCACCGACCTGCTCGTGGATGACGGCCTCATAGTCGGTGACGACTCCTTCCTGGGCGTGGCGCAGCAGCAGCGTGGCGTCGCGTTTATACTCCCCCGCGGCGAGCCGTTGCAGGGTTTTCGCCCGCACTTCCGGCAGCTTGGCATTGATCTCGGGCGTGGCGATCGGGCATTGCGGCACATCCACGATGTCGAAGCGCGATCCTTGCCTGAGAAAGCCAATGGGAGAGGCGTTCCCTTCTCCCGGCTCCTTGCTCCAGGCTTTGAAGTGCGGCGTGATTTTCGAGCGGTAGCCAAACTCGCGTGGCGAACCGATGACCGGCGCCACCGCGAATTCAACGCCCGCCATGTATTTCAACAGCTCCTCCACCTGCTGGCGCTTCCATTTCAGTTGCTCGGCATAGGTGAGGTGCTGGTATTGGCAGCCGCCGCAGCGGCCGAACAAGGGACAGCGCGGCGCGATCCGGTGCGGCGAATGGGTCAAGACCGTCAGCAGGTCGGCCTCGGAGTAGTTCTTGTGATTGCGATAAACGCGCACCCGCACCCGCTCGCCCGGCAGGGTGAACGGCACCATCACCACCCAGTTGCTCTCGCCCAGCGGCACGCGACCGAGGCCCACCCCAAGATTGGTCAGCGTGGAAACCTCCAGCTCCAGCTCGTGGTGATAGGAAAAAGGGTGGTCGTTGAATTTCTTTTTGCCCATTAGCGCGGACAAAGAAGACAGGATTGACCGGATTTACACGATTAACTTTGGCCTCCCCTTCCGGTTAATCTAGTTAATCCTGTCCTCTGATGATCCCAGAAAAAATCACCAGCCTGCAGAATCCGCGCCTCAAGCAGCTGGTAAAACTGCGCGACCGGCGGGACCGCGACGATGCGGGACTGTTCCTGGTCGAGGGCTACCGCGAAGTGACCCGCGCACTGGAGAAGGACATCCGGCTGCGGGAGCTGTATTATTCGCCCGAGTGGTTCCTGGGGGAGAATGAACCGGCGTTGATCGACCGGGCGAAACAGGCCGGGGCGCAGTTGTTCGAACTCTCAAAGGAGGCCTTTGCCAAGTGCTCCTATCGCGACCGGCCCGACGGCCTGCTCGCGCTGGCGCCCCAGTGGAAGCACGGCCTCGCCGACCTCAAGCTGAGCTCCCATCCGTTCCTGCTGGTGGTCGAGTCGATCGAAAAACCCGGCAACCTCGGCACCATCCTCCGCAGTGCGGACGCAGCGGGGGTCGACGGCGTCATCGTCTGCGACGCGGTGACGGACATTTTCAATCCCAATGTCGTGCGCTCCTCGACCGGCGTGCTTTTCTCCGTGCCGATAGTGGTGGCGGACAGCGCGGCGGTGCACACCTGGCTGTGCGAAAAAGGCATCCGGGTCGTGGCCACCACGCCCGACACACCCAACCTCTACACGCAGGCCGACCTGCGCGGGCCGCTGGCGATTGTCATGGGCAGCGAGCAATACGGGCTGAGCGATTTCTGGCTGAAGGAAAGCAATCTCCTCGTGCGCATCCCGATGGCCGGCCAGGCCGACTCGCTCAACGTCGCGATGGCGGCAATCATCACCCTCTTCGAAGCCGTGCGCCAGCGGAACGGCTAAACCGGATTTTTCTTGAGGTGTTCGATCAGCTCCGCGGTGCCGTCGGCCATCGTGATCCGCGGAGCATAGCCGAGATCGCGGCGCGCGGCGGAAATGTCGAACCAATGATCTGTCGCCATTTCCTTGGCGACAAAACGCGTCATCGGCGGCTCGTCCCTGAGCGGCAGCACGCGCCAGAGCGCCTCGAGCAGGCTGCCCGCCAGGTAAGCCGTGCCGAGCGAAACATGATCCTTGATTTCAGGCATGCGCAGGCCGCGAAGCAACTGGTTGATCCAATCCCAGAGCACCACCGGTTCACCGTTGGTGATGAAGTAGGCCTTACCGCCCGCAGGGCTGTCCGGCCGCGTGAGAGCCCGCTCGGCGAGCAGGTGAGCGTCGACGACATTGGTGATGTGGGTGACATCCACTTTGTTTTGACCCGACCCAATGATTTTGAGCCGGCCCTTCCTGGCCAGCGCGAGCACGCGCGGCACGACGTTTTTGTCACCCGGGCCCCAGACCAGATGGGGGCGGAGCGAGACCGTGGCCAGCTCCGCGGAATGGGCGTTGCCCACGAGACATTCGGCGGCGGCCTTGCTTGTGGGATACGCGCAGGGCGCCTTCGTGCAGAGCGGCGCGGACTCGTTGATGCCAGCGAGATCTCCGCCGGTGTAGACGACGCTGGGTGAGCTGGTATAGACGAGCCGCGACACCCCGGCTCCATGGCACGCCGCAATTACATGGCGGG
>DATFUQ010000095.1:0-2833 GCA_035260745.1 Lacunisphaera sp.
TTGGCCTCAACGCTGAGGAAATCCAGGCCGTGGCCATGTCCGCCGGGGCAGCGGTCGTCGCAGTGTTCCAGCAACTGGTCAGGCGCCTGCCCGCCGGGCCGTCTCTGCCCGAACTGGTCGCCCAGCGGGCCGACGAGACCCTCCGGGCCAAGGTGGGCCGCCTGCGGCGCCTGGCGGCCCGTAAAGCAGCGCAGGAAGACCAGCTACACCTGCTATGAAAGGCCTTGCCTACGCCCTGCAGGCGGCCTGCAAATGGTCGGTATGGCTGCTTTCGGCGATAAGTATTTCACCATCCCCGCACCTAACGAGGATGGGCCGGACCCGGAACCGGAGGAATTGCCACTGGCGTTCTCGCTCACGGGCGCCGTGCGGGGCGAAATAGTGCCTTGCGCCACGGCTGAGATCGTCACGCCCCGCAGCCAGCAGGAACTACGTCTGCCCGGTGCGATTTTTAAGCGGGTTAGGATTACCCACAAATGGCGGACGGCCTATACGACAGAGCAAGAGGTGATCGATGCCTGGCAGCGGGTCTGAGTATCTCAAACCCATTGGAATTCAGCCCGAGGGCCGCGGATTTATCTCGAAGTGGGTTTTCGGGCTGATTCGCTCTGATTTGCCTTGGTCCGGTGATTTCTCAAACCCCACTGGAACGGGCAGGTCAAATGGCGAGCGATGCGAAGCAGCGCGGCAATCGCGCAGCGAATGCCGAAGGAGGGATATGGACAAAGCCGCAGGCTTTGGGGCGCAGCCCTGAGCGAAGCGAATCAATCCCTCCCCTTCCGCCATTGACCACCGGTCGATGGCGAACCGGCGAAGCCGGTGCAACGCGGAGTGTAAGATGGTTGTTTTTTGGCGCACAACAGTCCAAAGATTTACCCCACATGGAAGCCTTCCTCGAGAGCAAGGAACTCGGTCAATTCCGCCTGAACCGGCCGTTGAGCATCGGCCGAAGCTCGACGAATGACATTCCCGTCAACGGCACCGAGGTTTCGCGCCGGCACACGCTCATCAATGTGCAGGAGGGCGGCCAGGTGTGGGTGGTTGACCTGGGCAGCACCAACGGCACCTACCTCAATGACCGGCGCGTCATCCGGCCCACCGCCCTCAACAACGGTGATCGCATCACCCTCGGCGGAAAGACTTTTGTCTTCCGCAGCACCGCCACCAAGAAGCCGGTCCGGGCGGCGGGCGAAACCCAGCTCCTCACGCAACCCGCCTTCCGCATCGAAAAGGCCTGGCTGCTGCTGGCCGACATCATCGGCTTCACGCGCTTCGCCCAGCAGCATCCGCCCGAGAAGGTTTCCAGCGCCGTCGGGAGCTGGATGCTGGCCTGCTCGACGATTTTTCAAAACCACGGTGCGGACATCCAGATTTACACCGGCGACGGCTATCTGGCCTATGTCACCGACCGCGGGGCGGACCCCAAGCGGTTTTTTGCCATCTTTGCGGAGCTCCGCGCTTACCAGGCGAAGGAGAAGGAACTGCCTTTCCGGCTGCTGACCCATTACGATGACATCACCCTTGGTGCCACTTCCCCCAGCGGGGCGGAATCAATTCTCGGCCCGGGCGTCATCCTGCTCTTCCGCATGGAAAAAATCGCGGCCAAGCACAAAGCCAACTGCACATTCACGACCGCGGCGGTGCAGCACTGGCCGGAGAAAATCGCGCCAGTTTCCCTCGGGAAACACGAGCTCAACGGCTTCACGGACACGCACGAGCTCTTCAGCCTTTAACCCGGCGCTATTTTGATACCAGCACGCTGCGCCGGAGCAATTCCAGACTGCGGATGACGGTGGTGCAGTGGGTGATTTTTCCGCCGTCCGAGACGTACTCCATGTTGCCGCCGCAGAAAAGCACACCGGGCTTGATGCTGGTGGACTGGCCGAAGGCGCAGCCATTCACCCGCACGCGGCCGCTGGGCCGCTCGGCGGCGCGGTTGGTCGCCAACTCGGCGCCGCCCCCGCTGCGCCAGCGAAAGGCGTAGCGCGAATTCTTGGTTTCGACAATCAACACGTCGCCCGCCCCCAGTTCGGCCAGCTGGATTTCCGGCAGGCCTCGGCCGGTATGGCCGGCGAGAAAAGCGAGCCAGTCCTGCCCGTCGTCCGGCTGTTTGGCGTGCTCCATCATGCCTCCGGAGCGGGCACGAGTCGTGCCAGTATGACGGTGATATTGTCCGGCCCGCCCGCGTCGTTGGCCGCGGCGATCAGCTCGGCGGCGGCGGCAGCGAGGGACGGCCGGGTGAACGCCTGGCGCAACGCGGGCTCCACCCCGTCGCGCAGGGGTCCATAAAGTCCGTCCGTGCAAAGCGCGAATCCACGACCGGCCTCAGCCCCAACCTGGCTGATCTGCGGCACGATCGGGGAACCATCACCGCCCATCGCCTGCTCGAGCAACGAGCGGAACTTCAAGCGCGTGGCGGCCTCGGCACTCATCTCACCCCGCCGGACCATGCTGGCACCCACGCTGTGGTCCTCCGAAAGCTGGCGCATTTCACCGCCGCGCAGGGCATAAACCCGGCTGTCGCCCACATGACCGAGCACCATTTCACCCGCCGGCAGAATCCAGAGGGCGGACAACGTCGCGCCCATGCCGCCCCAAGCCTCCTGCGTCTTGCTGCGTCCGACCAGGGCTTCGTGGGTGCTGATGATGGAATCGTGCAACTTTCCTCCGGGACTTCCCGACCCAGCCGCACGCGCGGCCAGCTCCACCGGCAGGCGGTCCACGCAGAAACGGCTGGCCTCCTCCCCGGCGCGGCTCCCGCCCATGCCGTCGCTCATGATCAGCAACAGTCCCTGCCCGGGCACCGCCACCGGCGAGGCCTGGAGAGACTCCG
>DATFUQ010000096.1:0-3159 GCA_035260745.1 Lacunisphaera sp.
CAATCCAGGCCGCGCTGGCCTACCTGCTCGTGTTGCCCGCCCCGCCCTGGCCTGTGCGCGCGGGGGTGGCCGCCGCCATGGCCCGTGAACGGCAGCGCTGGGCCGAGTTGCTCGAGGGCGCGCCCACCGCGCCGGTTCCCGCGCACGGGCGGACCGACCAGATCTAGCCCGCGCGCTCGACCGACCGTACCACCGATTGCGGCCGGCGGTTTACGGTCAGGAACATCCGGCCGACGTATTCGCCGATCAGGCCGAGCATGACGAGCTGCGTGCCGGAGAAAACCAGCAAGGCGCCCATCAGGGAGCCCCAGCCATAGGCCGGACCCTGCCCCGTGCGCCACCAGTAAAAGACCACCACGAGTCCGCCGAGTCCCACCAAGGCCATGACGAGGCCGAGCAGGGTTGCCAGCCGCAGTGGCATCACGGAAAAATTCACGAAGGTGCTGGCCCACAGCCGCAGCAAGCGGCGGAAGTTGTAGCCGCTCTGCCCGGCAGTGCGCCCGGCATGACGCACCTCCACCGCTCCGATGCTCTGCGTCACCTGCAGGATGAGGCCGTCGATATAGGGATAAGGACCATCGTGCGCGGCCACCTCGTGCGCCACGAAAGCGCTCACGCAGCGGAAACTCGACAGATAAAATCCCTTCGGTTTGTCCAGCACCCAGTCAGTGATGCGGTTGGTCAGCCAGCTGCCAAAATTGCGCCAGATCGAATGTTCCTTGCGCGAGTAATGGCCGTAAACCACGTCGAGCCCCTCGCGCTTGGCGTGCTGCCAGAGCCGCACCGCCTCGGCCGGCGGATTCTGGCCGTCATCGTCGAGGTTGACGACGTAGGCGCCGTGGGCGTGGCGGTAACCGGTGAGCACCGCGTTGTGTTCGCCGTAATTGCGGGCGTGGTTGACGAAGGTAATGGGGATGCGCGCATCGCGCAGGAGCTCGCGGCAGAGGCCGGCCGTGGCGTCACGGCTCCCATCGTTGACCAGCACGAGTTCGTGCCCGCCCTCGATGGCGAGACCCTCGATCTCCTTCACCAGCGCGGTGATGGTTTCCGCGCTGTAGTAGAGCGGGATGACAAAGGTGAGGGCCGGGGTCATGGCGTCAGACTGTCATGACTTTCGGGCCACAGTCAGCACCGAATTGCCGAAGGGCAGCCGGCCGCCGAGGCCCAGCCAGCCATGCTCCAGCGCCATCAGGGCGTTGAAGCCGGCCTCCACCGGCGCGGGGAACAGGCCGACATCGCTCGCCGGCGCCACCGGGGGAATAATTTTCCGGCGCAGCACCGCCAGCGGAAACGGCAGCGTGTTCCAGTAGGTGCTGCTCACAATCGCAAAACCCGCGGTGCGCAGCAGGGCGTTCACCTCGCCCCGCGTGTAGCGCCGCAGGTTGCCCACCTCCCTGTCATGATACGAATACATCCATGGGTAGGCGGGCATGGTCAGCACGACCACGCCGCCGGGAGAGAGGCACCGGTGGAATTCCCGCACGGCCCGCGCGGGATCGGCCACCTGGCAGACCACATCGCACGAGGTCACGGCCTCGAAAGTTGTGTCGGCGAACGGCAGCCCGGCGATCGAGCCCTGCACCACCTCGCCGCCCGTGCGCTCCCGCGCCAGCTCGCAGGCCAGCGGGGAAAAATCCAAGCCAGTCAGCCGCCACGCCGGCCGGGCCGCGTGCAAATGTCGCAGCAGACCGCCCGTGCCGCAGCCCGCATCCAGCACCCGCGCCGTCGCGGACAGGTGGCGGGCCAGGCTGCGGCCGACGTGCCGGTGCAGCACGCGGTAATACCACATGGCGTCCTCCACCTCGGCCATTTTGCGATATTCGTCCGGTTGCATGGTTGCGCGACCAGTTATTTTTCCAGTGCCAGGGTGCGCAATTCAAAATCGTAGAGCGCAAACGCCAGGGTCCGGGCATCGCCGGCTCCTGGGCCGGCCGCGGGTGCCTCGCTGGTCAACGACAGCACCGTGACACCGGGCTGCAAAAGCATGTTCGCATACAGCACTTCCTGAAGGGACCCATTCAGCGGCTGCCGGCCGATGACGTGCTGCTCCAGGCGCAAGGTCAGCTCCCGCGGCGCAATGGCCCGCACGCGCAGCCGCAACTCCGCGCGCACCGGCGAGGCGGTGGGATTGGTCACCAAGATGCGCCCCTGCCCGCCGGACCAGCGCCAGCGGCTGGAACCGGATCTTTCCTCGGCATACCAGCCCTCGGCAAAGTTCGCCTGCAACAGTCCCGGGGCGGCGGCGCGCACCAGATGGTAGCGCTCGTTGATCCGCCGGAAATCCTCCGCCCGCAACGGCGCGAGATGCAGCACGCTGTCGCTCAGGTTCCACTCCCCCCTCAGCGCGGTGTTGAGCCGGCCCTCGTAGGTGTGGATGGCAAAGTATTGCGCCTTGCGCAGCAGGAAGGCATTGGCCCACAGCCGTGACCAATAATCCTCCACCACCATGTTCAAGGATGTGATCCGGTCATCCTGCTCCAGCCGGCCCAGTTCAACAAGGCTGCGATCCACCCGCAGTGGCGGAGCCGCCATCTGCCGGCGAAATTCCCCGGCGAGCAGCACATTCGCCGCCAGGATGATCGTGAGCACCACGCTGGCCGCCCGCTGCACGCTCCGGCTGCAATGCTGCGCCGCCGCGAGCCAGCAAGCCAGGCCGGCCAGCAGGCCGGGATAAAACACCGAGATGAGCTTGTAGGCATCGTAACTCGCGTTGGCTCGCACTCGCGCCTCCCACGCAAGCAGGCTCCAACCGAAAACCACCGGCAGCACTAGTGCCAGAGCCGCGAAGCCGCGTGGTTTCTGCCGCTGCCACAGCGCTGCCACACCAGCCAGCCACAAGCCGACCACGCCGAAGCTTAGCGCCACCCGCGCCGGCACCGACGCCGCGTTGAGTCCCGTGTCCTCCAACAGGCCCAGCCAGCCTTCGGGTGAGAACAACGGCACCGCCCAGCCTTCATTATATTGTTTGAACAGGCTGAACCGCTCGATCAGTCCGGCAAATCGCCCCCAGAACAATCCCGCGCACAACGCCAGGCCCGTCACCAACACGGCGAGCACGCGCAGGATCGCGGGCATATTGCGCCGGGACCAAAGCTGCGCCAGCAGCCAGGCGCCCGCCGGCGCGAGACAAACCAGCAAAATGAAATTGTAGCTGCCGGC
>DATFUQ010000097.1:0-21929 GCA_035260745.1 Lacunisphaera sp.
CACAGGAGATAACGGAGACAAGGGGGTTGGAATAGGGCTGAGCCTCCGCGCGCCACGGCGCATCCTGGCACTTGTCACTTGGCACTTCGCCCTTCGCTGCTACATCGTCAGGGGACTAGGCCATCACGCCCCGCCATGCCCCAACCCCGCCACCTCCGCCCGGCCGGCTTCACCCTCGTCGAGGTGATGATGGCCTCGCTTATCCTCGTAGCCGGTTTCATCGGCATGATCGAGGCAGTGGGGCTTGGCTCAAACATGATGGACTCGGCGCGCCGGCAGACTCTCGCCGCTCAGATTCTCAACCACGAGATCGAGAAACTTCGTCTCTCCAGCTGGACGACCATCAGTGCCATGACCGCTACGAGCCCAACGCCAACGATCGACGGCCAGTTCAGCACCGCAATCACTGCTTCTGGTGCGACCTACACCCTCACCCGCACCGTGGCGGATCCGACCACCAATCTGCGAGAGATCACTTATACCGTGACCTGGGTCGTGAAAACCAGCCGCCTCAAGGCTGACGGCACGCTGCTTACTTTCACCTACACCCGGACAAATTCCGCCTATTATGGCAAATACGGCCTGAACCTCACCTACCAACGCTCGTGAGCCTGAACCGAGACGATCGAAATGCATTGGGTGTAGGAGCCTGCTTGCAGGCGATTCCGCGCATTCGAATATCAAGCAATCGCCTGCAAGCAGGCTCCTACACAAGGCTTCCTTCGCGCTCCTTTGCGCTCCTTCGCAGTTCAATTGCCTCATCCCACTCCGCCGCCTTCACCCTCGTCGAATTACTTGTCGGCATGAGCCTGGCCCTGATGGTCATGACCGCCGTGCTTACCACTTATGTTACACTGGGCCGGAACTTCACCCGCTCGCTCGGCATCAGCTCGGCCAACCAGCCGAATCTTGAATCCCAAGCCCGGCGCACCCTCGCCTATTTCACCCGGGATGTGCGGATGGCCAGTGGAATATCCGGCACGCCCAGCGCCAGCAGCCTGACTCTCTCGTTGCCCACCGGCACCAGCTCCACGACCGTAGCATACACATACAGCAGCGGAACCCTGACCCGAACCCCAGCTGGCGGCACGGCCCAGACCCTGCACACCAATCTGGTCACCTTCACTTTCAATTACTACGATTCTTCAGGCAATCCTTACACCACTTTCGTGAACTACCTTCCGGGCATCAAGCAGCTCTCCTTCACCCTGACCTCCCAGGCCGGCAACAGCACCAATGGAACGCTGACCCAGGTTTATCGGACCGATTCGCCCCGCCTGCTCATCCGCAACAAAACCCTGCTTCCTTGATGCGCCATTCCCGCAACCCGCAAAAAGGCTCCCTTATCCTGGTCGTGCTCTGCCTGCTGGCCGTGCTGGGCATCGGCCTGGCGGCTTATCTCGCGGTCGGCAACCAGTCCATGAAGCTGAGCGACCGTTCCAACCGGACCGGGTTGAGCGAGCAACTGGCCGAGCTGGGGCTGGAGGAGGCCATGCGCGCATTCAACAAAAACGATTGGAGCGGCTGGACGACGAGCGGCACTTCTGCCACTTGGACCATCAGCGGCACCACCGCTACTTGCAACCTCGCTTTCCCCGCCACCAAGTTCGGCCAGGGTGTCACCGGCTCGGTGAAAATCCGGATCGATAACTACAACGCCGCCCAGCTCGATTCCATCTGGAGTTCCTCGGCCAACTATCGCATCAACGACCTCGTTGGCTACAATGGCATCTGGTATCGATGCGTTCAGAATCATTCAAACCAAACCCCGGGCAATTTGGCATATTGGGTTCAGGCACCGATTCCCTGGACCTGGAGCAGCAATATTACTTACTCTCTATACAACGTCGTTAACTATAACGGCACTTGGTATCGTTGCATTCTCGCCCACACCAGCAGCGCCTCCATCACCCCCACCAGCACCACCTATTGGTCCTACATTCCAAAAATATCGCTCAGCTGGAGTTCTGGCACCAGTTACCCTTTTGGCACGATGCTGTTTGATTCGGGAAAATGGTATTATTGCATCTTGGCTCATACCAGCAGTGCCGCAATCACTTCATCGAATACGACGTATTGGGCACCTGTTATTACTGCCTCGGGCACTGCGGCTACTCCCAGTGGGAGTACTTATTCGACTAGCCCCCCCCTTCCCACCCCCACCCCCTATCTCCTAGGCGATTATATTTACCGCGCCTCTTCTAGCAACGCTTGGTTTCGTTGCATTGCCTCACAACCATACACTTACGCTTCCGGAGACTATGGTGCTACTAGCCCTGTCTTGTGGGTGCAGAATTCTATACCTTATATCTCTTGGGCGTGGAGAAGCGGCGTCCAATACTCATTTAACGATCGTGTTTTTTACAGTGCCAGCGGCAGCGGCACTTGGTATCGCTGCAAAATAGCTTCCGCCAATTCTGTGCCCACCACGAGTAGCGACTGGGAAGTCGCCCTGACCGGCAGCATGTGGAGTTGGAGCAACAGCAGCGTTAACTACAGCCTCGGCGACGCAGTCTATTACAGCACGACCAGCCAGTGGTATCGGTGCATTCTCGCCCATACCAGCAGCGGCACCCTTACCCCCGCGAACACCACCTATTGGTCCAACGCCCCGTTGTTCAACACGGCATGGGACTCAAACAAGCAATACAGCCAGAACGATACGGTGCGTTACAACGGTGTGTGGTATCTCGCTCTCTCAAGCAATACGGGCACGCTTCCCGCCACCAACCCCGGCACTTGGGCGCTGGCTCCGGCATCCTTGGCGGCTTGGGATTCCACCAAATATTACAACCTGAACGACACGGTCAGTTACAGTGGCACCTGGTACCGCTGCATTCTCCCCCATACCAATCAAACGCCGACCAACACCACTTATTGGTCCAGCACGACGGGCGCATCCCGTCTATGGAGCTCCACCACCGCCTACACCACCAGCAGCTATGTCTGTTACGACGGAGTCTGGTATAAATGTCTGGTGGCGAATACCGGCCAATCGCCCAACAATACCACTTACTGGACTGCTGCCTGGGCCCAGCCCTCCGGCGTAACGACGGGCCCACCCGTCATCTATGCCGAGGGCACGGTCAATATTGTGGGCAGCACGTCCATCAAAACCCAGCTTCGCGCCACCATCGCCCCGGCTCCGCTGTTCCCCAATGCCGCCGCGGCCACCACCATCATCAGCGCCAACAGCGGCGGCACGGTGGACAGCTACGACGGCTCCGTATTTAGAATGGATACAGCTGGCTCGCCTGGCACGGCCGGCACCTATTCCACTTACACTTATAACCAGAACAGCAGTCCATTTTCCGGTGGCAGCCCCAACCTTGGCTACTCGGCCGTTCTAGCTGCCGGCAGTACCATCACTCTCGGCAGCACAGCTGTGAAAGGCTATCTGGCCTGGCCGTCGCCGCCGGCTGGAATCGGCGGCAGCGTCAAGGGTCCCTCCAGCCCGGGCTCGCCCAACATCGACCTGACCCGCATCAGCCGCAGCCCCTACATTCCGCAGTTCGACACCTTGCCGTCCGGGGGGTTGGCCGCGAACTGGGCCACTACACCCAAGGGCACCGACATCACCCTGGGCTTGTCGGCCACCACTAACATCGGCACCCCGGGAGCGACCACACCTTCCCGCTACTACATCAATGGCGATTTGGATCTTAGCTCATCCACCGGCTACTCCATCCTCAACATCAACGGGCCGGTGATCCTCTATATTAACGGTGATCTGATCATGGACTCGGGGAGTCCCAACGGTAGAATCAACATCAATACCACCGGTTCCGCCGAAATTCATATCGCCGGCAGTCTCACGGTGAACCTCGGCAGTGATGGTTTCTACAATACAACCCAGGATCCGAAAAGACTGATCCTGATCTGTGACACCTCGGCCTCCTCGGTGCAGAATTACTCCGACGCCACCAACGGCCCCAGCGGCACCAACCCGTTCTACGGCGTGATTTACCTGCCAAACACCACCAATGCCTCGGGCCTGTTGATTGATAACAACAACCTCACCATATACGGGGCCATTTCCGCAAAAAAGATCACCTACAGCGGGGCCAACGCGAACATCCACTACGACACCTCGCTGCGCTACGCGACCTTCGGCGGAGTGGACCAGCCCTATGCGATCTCCGAGTGGCGCGAGCTGACCGACGCGACCGAACTGGCCACCATGCCGTAACCCACGGCGGACACCTTGACGCCGGGCCGGCAGTCTCAATAGTTGCGACCCGAGCGAATTCCGCCTTCACTTTTCCCCCATGTTCAACCGCAGCTCCCGGAGCAACCTGCTGATCGAGGTCAATCCCTACCAGATCCTGGTCGCGGGCTTCAGCCGGCCCGCCTTGGGCCCCCTCGTGCTCAACTGCGCCGCGGAGTTTGGGAGCGAAGACGACCTCGGCCTGCGCCAGTGGCTCGACGACAATTTCGAGAAGCAAAACGCCTGGGTGCCGGTGATCGGCGGCTTTGTCCCCCCGGAAGGCCTGCTGCACCGCGAGAGCCTCCTGCCCCGCAAGCTGGTCGAGCCGGACTACCTCACCAATCTGGTCAAGGAGCAGTATAAGATTGAAAACACCGAGGCCTGGAAGCTCGCGACCCTCAGCCCGCTGGAGGGCGTCCCTCTGCTCCCGGAGGGCACGCAGCGCCCGGCTCTGGTCTGCGGCGTGTCGCACACCAATGTGCACCAGGTGCAGCAGCGCCTGCTCGACCACCGCCTGCTGCCCGCCAGCCTCGAAATGGGCATCCTGCCCTTGCTCGGCGTCATTTCCGATTACAAGACGCGGCGCAGCGACAAGCGCGCCGTGGTGGTCGTCTGCATCGAGCAGGAGCACACCGTCGCCTACATCCTCGGCAAGGAGGGCGTGCACACGCCCGCCGCGGTGCGGCACGGTTTCAGCTCCATCGTGCAGGCCGCGCGCAAGGAATTCGGCCTGGCCGATGTCTCCGCGGTGCGCAACCGGCTGCACCAGGCCGACGACGAGCTGCTGCTCCGCGCCACCAAGTTCGTGCGCGCCATCGGGCGCGACCTCAAGCCGCTCGTCGATTCGTACGAGATGACCACGGGGCAGCCCGTGGGCGAAATCTACTGCGCCTACCTTCCGCCCGGGCTGTCCTGGATCGCCGAGCCCCTCGCCCAGGTGGTGGGCCGCACCCCCTTCAGCATAAATTGCACGGAATGGCTGCCGACGGTCAATCTGCAGTTGGATGACGGCATGCCCGCCTTCGGGCAGCACTGGCTGGGCGCCCTCAGCCTCGTTGCCGACCTCCCCGGCCCGAAATCCGACGCCGCGCAACGGAATGACGCCGCCGACCAGGGCCCGTGGCGCATCGATTGCCGGCTTTCCGCCCAGTTGCCCAGCAACGACCTGGTCCGCCGCCGGTTCGTGGCCAACACCATCGCCGCCACGCTCGCCGTGGCCGCCCTCATGTTCACCGGCTGGCAGCTCTATGCCGGCTACATCCTCGCCAACGACACCACCTACTGGGAGCAGCGCGTCACGGACAAGAAAAAGGAGACCGATGCGCTCAACCTGACCACCCGCAACCTGGCCGCCGCTTCCGACAAGCTCGACCAGGCTTATACGCTCATGAGCGCGCCCTATCAGGTGTCGGACCTGCTCTTCAGCCTTGGCCGCGCCCGGCCGGCCAGCATGCGCATCGATACCATCAACTCCTTCGACAACGGCCTGGTGCTGCGGGGCGCCATCAACGAACCCTCCGACCGGGCCAAGCGCACGTTGCGCCAGTATATGGACGAGCTGCGCCGCGATACCGCCATCAACGCCGCTTTTGCCGGCATCATGCAGACCTCGTTTGAGCGCCGGGAAGGGGTGGAGGGTTTTAATTTCGAGCTCACCTTCAAGCTCAAGGGGGCCCAGCCATGAGCGCCTTTCTGCAACAGCTGCTGGCCGCGACCCGGCGCAATCCGCTGATGGTGACCTGCGTCACGCTCATTGTGCTCCTGGGTGTGGCCAACTATTTCCTCTGGCAGCGGCAGGCCGCCCTCAGCCTGCACCATGACCGCGTGCGGCAGGACGGCGAGGCCACGCTGGCCGCGCTGGCCGGCCACAACCGCATCATCGCCCAGCTCACCACGGTGCAGGAGGCCCTCGCGATCATCGACAAGAACCTTGTGGTGGAGGCGGAGCTGGCCGACAACCTGAGCTACTTCTACCAAATGGAGACGGTCAGCCGCGCCCGGCTCGGCCTGTTGAACCAGCTCAGCTCCCAGCCGCCGCCGGAGGGCGTGCCCTACAAGCCCGTGCCGTTTTCCCTCCGGGTCTCCGGCACTTATTTCCAGGTCATGAGTTTCCTGCGTGAACTCGAGAACGGCCCGCGCCTGCTCCGCATCAAGAACTACAATTTCAGCCGGGCCGACGCGACGACCAACACCCTGGCCATGGATCTCACCGTCGAACTTCTCGGACACCCATGAACCACCGCTTCTCCCGTTCCCTGCTTTTTGCCACCGGCCTGCTGCTTTCGACCACGCCGGTTCCGGCCGCCCCAGCCGCCTCCCCCGCCAGGGTTCCGGATCGATTTGAACACACCAAGGAGCACATCGATACCCTGCTCAAGCAGCGGCTGAAACCCCTGCCCCTGCCCACCGTTCTGCCCAACCCCTTCCAGTCCTCCGGCGGCGTCACCGGCCCGGGGGCCAATCCCGAGCAATCGCCCACGACTCCGCCCGAGCCGGAGAAGCCGCTCACGGCTGATGACGAGATTCTCGCCTTCTACGCGGCCACGCTCAAGATCACCGGCCAGATGATGGTCAACGGCCTGCCCCACCTCATCATCAATTCGTCCCCCTACAAGGAGGGCAGCCTCATCCAGGTCCATGGGAAGGGTGACGCGATTTATTACCTGAGGATTGTCCGCATCGCGCCCAATGAGCTCACCCTCGGCTACAACGCGGCCCAGCTCACTCTCCCGGTGAAGTAACCCATCTGGAGGGCCCGTGTCCCAGCGGGCCGCCTAAGTATACTATTGGTTGACATCAACGGATGCCGTTGTCCACGACTGCTTGGCCCATCATCCGTGCCCATCTGGGTTATCCGTGGCCAAAATCATTCCGGATTAATTCCCTTTTCAGCTCGGCCAGGAATGCTTGCAGGAATTCCGTCCGCCGCCGGGCCTCGCGCCGGCCGCTCCCCGTCTGCATCAGGCCCTCGAGCTTGAGCAGCTTCGCATAAAAGTGGTCCACGGCCGAGACGCGGTCGTCGGGCGCCCGTTTTTCGCAGAATGGATCCTCCGGCGCACAGAGCGGTCGCTGCATCGCGCCGCCGAGCATCAGGCAGCGCGCCAGCCCGACGGCGCCCAGCGCCTCCAGCCGGTCCGCATCCTGCACGACTTTCGCCTCGATGGTCCGCGGCGCGACGTTAGCGCTGAAACTGTGCGCCTCGATCGCGTGGGAAATTTCCGGCAGCCACTTCTCCGGCCAGCCCCACGCCCGCAGCCACGACACCGCCTGCGCCGCCGCCAGCCGCGCTGCCGCCGCGCGCTGCGGCGAGTCCTTTGGCACCGTCACGCAATCGTGCAGCCAGGCCGCCGGCAGCACGATTTCCGTCCGGGCCTTTTCCGCCGCCGCCAGCGCCCGGGCGTTAGCCACCACCCGCCGCACATGCTCCAGGTCGTGCGCCACGTCGCCGCCCTGCGCGGCCAGTTTTTCCACACTGCGTTGTTCCAATCCGGCAAAGTCCATCGGCATCATCGCAGCAAGGGCCAGTCTTCCCTCGTGGTCAATTTCGTCCCAAACCAATGAAGGCCGCCGGAAGCCCGGGGTCAGCGGTCAGGCCGGAATTTTACGATGGAACGCCGCCTCCTCGCCCGCCCCATTCCCGGGGACAAGCCCCGGGAATTTTACGCGCGGCCTTTTTATTGCCTCTGGCCACGAATTCGCCCCAAGCTCCGGGCCGGCGGATCAAATGCCTTCAAACAGCCATGATGGCAGCCAGACACCACCATTGCACCGGATTCACGTTGATTGAAGTGATGATGGCCTCGGCCATTCTGGTCGTGGGCTTCACCGGGCTGATCCACGGGATCACCATCGGGTCGGAGGCCCTCGACACGTCCCGCAAGCAGCAGGTGGCAACCCAGATCATGGACGCGGAAATCGAGCGACTGCGTTCCGGCCCCTGGAGCACCATTGCCGGCCTCGCCGCCAGCGGGGCGCTCACCATCAGCGACACAGGCGCGCTTTCCGGCGACCCGACGCTTTTCGCCCTGACCAACTACACCGTCGTGAGCAGCGACGACAACACAGCGCTCATCGCCCTCGCCAAGGGCTTCACCTGCTCGTATGTCCTCACCCGGCTGCGCCCGGCGTCCGCCACGTCCAGCACGGTCACCTACCTGCGCATCGACTACACGGTAAGCTGGACGAGCAACACCGGCCGGGTCTACCGCCGCAGCACGCCGGCATTCTTCGGACAGAACGGCCTGCACCTGTCTTATCAAAAATCGTGAGAATGACTCCTTTCCAGCTTGAACCCGTGGTGGAGCGCGTTGCTCCCAACGCGCTTTGTCCGTTGCGCACCTCGACCAACGCGTTGGGGGCCGCGCGTTCCACCCGCGGAGCGAATCTCGCCGGCTTCACCCTGGTCGAGGTGCTCGTCAGCATGTCGCTCGCGGCCGCGGTCCTGGCCGCGGTCCTCTCCAGCTTCGTGTTCCTGGGCCGCAACCTCGCCCGCCTGGCCAACAACCAGACGCTCGAGGCGAAGGGTCGCGAAGCCCTCACCTATCTCCGGCGCGACTTTGCCCTGGCCGAGGCCGTGAAAACCGGCACGACGCCCACCGCGAGCTCCGTGACGCTGGTGCTGCCCGCCGGCGAGGTCACCTACACCTTCGACAGCGCCGCCGGCAGCCTGCGCCGGCAGTCGGCCTCGGGCGCGAACCCTGATTTCCTGTTGCTGAAAAACGACCGCTGCGCCTGCACGACGTTCGCCTTCGACTATTACACCACCACCGGCGGCGCCCCGACCAGCCAGCTGAACGCCAGCGCCAACGTGCCCTACGGGATCAAGCAGATCCAGGTCCGTTTCGTCCTCGAAACACCCGGCACCCAGGCCGCGGCCACCCGCGTCACCTACGAGGCCGTTTCATCGCGGTTCCTCCTCCGGAACAAACAGCCCGCCACCGGCGGTTGAACCATGCGCGCCCGCCTTCATGACTGCGCCGGTTCCGTGACCCTGGTCGCGCTCTGCTTCACCGCGGTGCTCGCGATCGCCCTGAGCAGCTACCTCGCGCTCTACCAGCGCTCCTATGACTTCAGCACCCGCCTGCTGCACGAGGACCGGGCGCGACAACTCGCCCAAACCGGCCTCGAGGAAGCGCTCTGGGCGTTGAATCAGGACACCTGGACGGGCAGCGGTCCGTCCAGCGACACTCCGTGGAACACCAGCGGGCCCAACCGCACGGTCACCCTGGCCTATGGTTCGCTCGGGCAGGGTGCCACCGGGCAGGTCACCCTCACCGTCGCCAACTTCGCCAGTGCCGGCCCGGCCTGGCCCGCCATCACCTCGACCGCCACGATCACCCTCGACGACGGGCACGTCTTCACGAAGACCTTGCAGGCGGCGACCGGACCGGCGCCGCTCTTCGGCAACGCCATCGCTTCCGTCAACAGTTATGTTTCCTTCACCAGCGGCGGCACGGTGGACAGCTGGAACTCCCGCCCGGACAACAACCCGGCCACGGCCGTCGTGGCTTACTCGTTCACCGCCGGAACCCCCGCCAATTACGCCGCGGTCATCGCCGCCGCCGACAGCGGCGTCACCAGTGTCGCCCTCAGCCAGGCCCTCGTCTACGGCTACCTCGCCACCACCGGGAAAGCCGTCTCGTATTCCACCTCCGGCAGCCCGCCGGGGCGGGTCAAGGGCCCCGCCACCGCGGCGGCGGTGGATGTCGATCCCGGTCTGCTCGGCAAGAGCGCCTTCATTCCGGCCGCGTCCGTGTTTGCCATTGTCCCGCCTCCCGCCTCCGGCCCCAACTACGGGGGCCTCCTCAACACCGTCCTCGACCTCGTCGCCGCCCTGCTCTCCGCGCCGGCAACGGTGGACACCTACAAGATAAACGGCGACCTCATCATCACGGGTGTCCCACTCCTCGCGCCCAGTCTCACCGTCAGCCGGCCGCTGAAACTCATTGTGACTGGCAACCTCACGATCAACGGTTCCGGTCAGATCACCGTGACTCCCACCGGTTCGCTCGAGTTGTTCGTGGCCGGCGACGTCAGCCTCGGCGCCAATGGCATCGACAACCAGACCCACGACCCGCGCAAGGTCGCGCTCTTCTGCAGCAGCAGCTCCACCGTCGATTCCGCCCAGTATACCAGCGCGGCCGACTTCTACGGCGTGATTTACAGCGAAAACAAGCCCATCGACATCCAGCAGAACGCCACCTTTTACGGGGCGCTGCTCAGCGGGCAATACGTGCGCTTTTCGGCGGGCGCCACCAATCCGCAGTTCCATTATGACACCGCCTTGCGCAACGTGCGCTTTAGCGGCGTGACAACCCCCTATATCATCACTTTGCTCACCGAACCATGACCCGGGGCGGCCACGCCAGCGCGACCAAAGCCATCGATTTTCGCCCCGGCGGGGATTGATGCGTCCCGCCTCTCCGCCATGCCTTCCTCCTTCCTCTTCAGCCGCAATGACCGACGCAGCCTGCTGATTGAGTTCAATCCGTTCCAGATCCTCGTCGCGGGCCTCCGGCGCCCCGACCCCGGTCCCGTGGTCATTGATTGGGCCGTGGAATTCGCGGCGGATGACGACGCCGGTCTCGGGGTCTGGCTCGACGAGAAGTTGAGCGAGCACCGGACGCCGGGGCCGGCGATTTGCGGCTTCGTGACTCCCGATGGATTGCTGCACCGCGAAAATCTCCCACCGCGCAAGCTGGCCGACTCCGGCTACCTCGCCACCCTCGCCCGGGAGCAGTTCAAGATCGGCCATCCCGAGGCTTGGATCCTCCGGACGCTCAATCCGCAGGAGGGCCTGCCCTTCACCCCGGATGGTGCCGCCCGATCCGTGCTGCTCTTCGGCGTTTCGCACACCGACCTGCGACGGGTCCAGCAACGCCTGCTCAACCAGCGCCTGCTGTCCGGCCAGCTCGAGATGGGCATCCTGCCGCTCATCGGCGCCATCACCGGCTACACCGCCTGGCGCAGTGACAAGCGGGCGGTGGTGGTGGTGGTCATACATGAGGATCATACCGTCGCCTACATCCTGGGCAAGGAGGGCCTCCATACGCCGGCGCCCGTCCGGCACGGCTTTTCCTCGATCGTGCAGGCCGTGCGCAAGGAATTCCGGCTCAGCGATGCCGACGGGGTGCGCGACCGGCTCCACCATCCCGACGACGACCTGCTGTTGCGCGCCACCCGGTTTGTCCGGGCCATCGGCCATGATCTCAAGCCGATGGTCGATTCCTACGAAATGAAGACCGGCCAGCCCGTGGGCGAAATCTACTGCGCCTATCTGCCACCCGGACTCGCCTGGATTGCCGAGCCGCTCGCCCAGGTCATCCAGCGCACTTCCTTCGCCGTGGATTGCCGGGCTTGGCTGGCCACGGTGGGGTTGCAGGCCGGTGGCGATCTACCCGCGCTCGGACCGCACTGGCTGGGCGCCCTGGGCCTGGTGGCGGTTCCGCCGGTTCCACCAGGAGGAAAAAGCCCCGAAGCGGCGGCGTGGCATGTCGATTGCCGGCTGGCGAACGACCTGCCCGGCAGGAAGCCCGTCGGCCGCCGGTTCCTGGCCGCGGCCATCGCCGCCACGGTCACGGTCTTCGCCCTGGCGCTCGCCTGCTGGCAGTGGTATGTGATCCGCTCGCTCGACGCCGACACTTTTTTCTGGAACCAGCAGATGGCATCCAACCAGCAGCTGTTCGACGAGCTCACCCGGTCCACCAGCGCCCTCGGCGCCCAGTCCCGCCGTTTCGATCACGCGTTCGAGCTGATGAACATGCCGTATCCGGTCACCGATTTCATTTTGAGCCTCGGCCGCTCGCTGCCGCCCCGCATGCGCGTCAACCTGATCGAAGCCGGCGGCAATCGCGTGACCATGAGCGGGAGCCTGCGCGAGCCGCCCGAACAATCCAGCCGCACCCTCGGCCGCTACCTGGAGAGCTTGCGCCATGCGCCCGACATCGGACCGTTGTTCTCCAGCATCGGGCTCACTGCGCTCCAGCGCGAGGGGGACAAGGATGAGTCGCTGCTCTTCGAGATCACCTTCAAGCGGAAGGAGCCCGCGCCATGAGCAGCCTCTTCCAGCCGCTCCTCCGTCTGTGCCGGCCGCGGCCTTACCTGTCGGCCAACGTCCTGCTGATCGTGATCCTGGCCGCGGCCAATTGGTTCCTCTGGCAGCGGCGCGAGTCTGCCATCGAGCAGCACGGGCTGATGCACCAGAAAGGCGAGGCCATGCTGCACGCACTCACCAACCACGCGCGCATCACGTCTGATCTGGCCGCCGTCAGCGAAGCCCTGCAGTTGATCGACCATAACCTGACCACCGACGCCGACCTGGAGGTGAATCTCGGATATTTCTACCAGATGGAGACGCTCAGCCGCGTGCGGCTCCGCCAGCTCAACCAGCTCGCGGCCCTGCCCCCGGCCGAGGGCAATCCATTCAAGACCATTCCCTTCTCCCTCAAGGCCACCGGTTCCTACGCCCAGCTCATCAGCTTCCTGCGCAACCTGGAGACCGGGCCCCGGCTGATAAATGTCACCGGTTACAGCTTCAGCCGCGGCGACGCGGAGACCGGCACCATGGTCCTTGACCTCACCATCCAGACCCTCGGCCGCCCATGAAACGCCTGCCTCGTCCTTTTCTTTCCCTTGCCGCCGGCCTGTGGCTGGCGGCCGCGCCGCTTTCCGCCGCCGACGCGCTTCCCGCCGGCGCCGCCGCGCCGGGCAAAGCCAGCCGCATCACGGACCGCATCGACGCACTGTTCCGCCAGCGCCTGCGGCCTGTGCCTCTGCCGGTAGACCTGCCAAACCCCTTCCTCGTCGTCAGCAGCGCCACCAGCCGGCGTCCCGACGACGCCGGGCCGGGCGGCAACGAAGCCACCGTGGTGGCAACGAACCGCGCCAAATCCGCGGACGAGGTTCAACCCGGAACCGACGCCGAGACCCTCGCCCGTTACGCCGCGAAGCTCAAGATCGGCGGCACGATCGTGGTCAGCGGCGTGACCCAACTCGTCGTCAACCAGTCGCCCTACAAGGAGGGTGATTACATCTTCCTCGATAGCAAAGAGGCCTTGATGTATGTGCAGATTATCCGGCTCACCTCGAGCGAGCTCACCCTCGGCTTCAAGGAAGCCAAGCAGGTCATCCGGCTCAAAAATCCTGCGAAGCCCAAGGACGCGGAGCCGTAAAGGCTACGACCATCCGCTTGCGGCGCGGGCGGTGGCAAGGGCGGTCCCCGCGCTGACTCAGCCTGTTTCCAGCCATCTACGGCTGCGGCTGCTCCGCCTTGCCCTCTAGCATTTTCAGCATTTCCGGCAGGCCGTTGGCTTTCGCGAAAGCCTCGGCGCCCTGCCTCACTCCCTTTGACGGCGGCTCGGGCGCGTCGAGTAGGACGCTGACAATGACCGCCCCGAGCGCGTCAGGCTGCAGCTCGGCCAGATTCCGCTGACGCACCGCACCCCCCTCCGCAAAATAGAGCCGGTGATCGACGTCGGTGAACAGTTTGGCATCGCGCGCGATCGTGCCCGGCAGCTCGCGCAACAGCAGGGGGCGGCTCCTGGTGTAACGCGGCAGGACGCCGTTCAACCATTCAAGCAGCTCACGGATGCGCTCGGCCGGCGGGGTCTCATCCGGGTTGGCTGCGGTCGTGGCCGTTTCTCCGGGCGCCTGGCCACCGGGGGGGTCGGCTTCCTTCGCCACCAGGAGCGCCCTGCTCATTTCGGCCTGCGCCGCCCGGCTGCGCGCGAGTTCTTCCTCGTGCTTCCGTTGGGCTTGCAGCACCAGACCGGCCACCCCGGCGAACACAAGGGCCAGGACGCCCAGGGCCGCCAGTTTCCGGGCGCGGGTCATCTGCGCAGGCGGCGGCGGCGCGGTGTAAACCGGAAGCGGTGCGGCTGGCGCCGGCCGGACCGCGGCCGGCTCCAGCAGGACGCGGTAGATCGTCACGGACTCCGCGATGCTCTTCGGGCCGCGCGGCGTCAGCCGGGCCACTTCCAGCTCCAGCTTGCTCTTCACCACGTCGTAGACCGTCTGCGAGATGCAGATGCCGCCCGGATCCGCCTCGGCTTGCAGGCGGGCCGCGGTGTTGACGCCGTCGCCCATGACGTCCTGATCCTTCACGAACACGTCGCCCAGATGGATGCCGATCCGGTGGACCAGGTTCCCCGCCGCCGGGTTGGAGCGGGCCCGCTCGGCAAAATGCCGTTGCAGTTTCAGCGCATAGCCGACGGCCTGCACGGCACTGATGAAATAAAGCAGCAGCCCGTCACCGGTCGTCTTGAGCACGGAACCGGCGTGTTTCTCGCCCAGCTGCCGCATGAGCTCGAAATCCTGCTCGACGAGCTTCAGCGTCACCACCTCTTCCCGGTGCATGCGGCGGCTGAAGTTCACCACGTCGGTGAAAACGATCGCCGCCAGCGTACGCTGGCCGGGGCCAATCGGATAGGGCGAAACGGAGTCCATCTGACGTCTTCGTGCTAGGCCCTTGTGGCGGCGCGTGCAATGCCTTTGCATGGAAACACCGCGCGCTCCTCCGGCCCGGCAAAGTCCATCGGCATGCCCTTGGAGCAAATCAACCGGCTGAGCCTGGTCAATGAAACCCCAGGTCACTTAAACCACTAAAGCACTCTGATCCCTCACTAATTGGTGAAGATTAGTGGTTCAGCCTTCCGTATCTTGCTCCGGATTCGCGTCCATTCGCGTGATTCGCGGTTAAACTGCCCGGGTAATGCGCATTTGAAATAAACCCCGCCCCGCCTACTCTCACTGCCAGATGAAATTGCCCCGTTTGCTTTTCCTGCTGCTCGCCCTGCCGTCGCTGCTCCCCGCCGCCGAGTCCTCGATCGTCAAAAAGGGCGCCGTGGCCGTCTCGCTGGTGTCCGATGCGGCAGCCATCGAGCCGGGCAAGCCGTTCACCGTCGCCCTGCGGATGCAGCATGATCCGCACTGGCACAGCTACTGGATCGCCCCCGGCACCGGTTACGCGACCTCGCTGGCCTGGACGCTGCCCGCCGGGTTCAAGGCCGGCGAGATCCAATGGCCCACGCCGCATATCCTGCGGGACTCCTCCAATAAAATCGTGGGCAACGGCTATGGCGATGAGGCCTTCCTGCTCGTGGAAATCACTCCGCCGGCCACGCTTGCTCCGGGCACCGAAATCAAGCTGACGGCCGTCGTCGAATGGCTCATGTGCCAGGACGTCTGCATGCCCGGTGACGCGAAACTGAGCATCACTTTCCCGGTCGTCGCGGCTGGCGCGGGCCAGCCCGATGCGAAATGGACCGATGCCATCAACGACACGCGCGCCAAGTTGCCCGAGGCCAACACCGGCTGGGACGTCACTGCTTCGCACACCGACAAAACCGCCACGCTGCGGCTCACGCCCAAGCCCGGCACGAAACATCAGCCGGCGAACCTGCATTTCTTCGCCAGCGATGCCTTCACCGATTACGCCCGGCCCCAGGTCGTCACGCAGGAGAACGGTTCCTGGATCATCACCGCACCCATCGATGCCGCCGCCGACAAAAACTCCGCCCGCCTCACCGGCGTGCTGGCCTCGTCCAACGGCTGGTCGCCGGGCTCCGGTTACGACGGCCTTGTCATCGACACGCCTTTGCCTGAGTTTGCGACCTCAGTGGCCGGCAGCGCCAAAGGCGCGGGCGGCCGGCCGGAGCAGAACTCAGGACAAACCCCGGGCGGTCAGCAGACCGCAACGGGGCAGCCGCCAGCGCCTCCGAGCACTTTGCTCGGAACGCTGCTCCTCGCCTTCGTCGGCGGCCTCATCCTCAATCTCATGCCCTGCGTTTTCCCGGTGCTCGGCATCAAGATCCTCGGCTTCATGAACCAGTCGGGCAGCGACCGCCGGAAAATCACCCTGCACGGGCTCGTCTTCGCGCTCGGCGTGCTGCTTTCGTTCTGGGCGCTGGCCGCGGTGCTGCTGGTGCTGCGCGCCGGCGGTTCGCAGCTCGGCTGGGGGTTTCAACTGCAGTCGCCGGGCTTCGTTTTCGGCATGGCGGCTTTCCTGCTTATCTTCGCACTCAACCTGAGCGGACTTTTCGAGGTCGGCCTGTCTGCCACCGGGGTTGGCGGCAATTTGCAAATGAAGGAGGGTTTCGCCGGCTCGTTCTTCACCGGCGCGCTCGCCACCCTTGTGGCCACGCCGTGCAGCGCGCCGTTTCTCGCCCCCGCGCTCGGCGCCGCGCTCTCCCTCTCCGCGGCGGAATCATTCATGGTTTTCACCGCGATTGCGGTCGGGCTCGCGCTGCCCTATCTGTTGCTCTCGATGCTTCCCGCAGCAGTGAAAATGCTGCCGCGGCCGGGCGCGTGGATGGAGACGTTCAAGCAATTCATGGCCTTCCCGCTCTATGCGACCGTCGGCTGGCTGCTCTGGGTGCTGGCCGGCCAGACCAAGGACGATGACAATGCCCTGCTCCTGATCGCGTTTGGCTTCGTGCTCGTGGCGATGGCCGCGTGGGCCTACGGCCGCTTTGGCCAAGCCCATGGCAAGCCGGGCAGACAAATTTTCGGCCGGGTGTTCGCCCTGCTGCTGCTGGCGGGCGGCCTTTGCACCGGCTGGCCGAAGGCGGTGCAGGCCGCGCCGGCCGACGGCAGCTATCAGGTCACTTGGGAGCAATGGAGCCCCGAGGCTGTTACCACCGCACAGGCCGCGGGCAAGTTCGTCTATGTGGATTTCACGGCGCGCTGGTGCGCCACCTGCCAGACGAACAAGGCCGTCGTCTTTCACTCGGCCGAAGTGCTCGCCGAGTTGCAGAAAAAGAACGTCGTGCTCCTGCGCGGCGACTGGACGAACCGCGACCCGAAGATCACGGCCGAGCTGGCGCGCTGGAACCGCTCCGCGGTGCCGTTCAACCTGCTCTATGCCCCCGGTAAGGCCGACCCCGTGATCCTGCCGGAGCTGCTCACCCCCGGCGAGGTGCTTGAGGCGTTCGCGCGGGCCGCGAAGTAAATTGGTGGAACGCGGCCTCCGGACGCGTTCAGCGCGCGTTGGGGCTGGCGTTTCGCCCCAAATCAAGGCAACTCCTTATCGGAGAAATGCACTCGCGTACCAAGGGCCCATCCTTAACAAGTGAGTCCGCCGAGCCAGCGGCCTGGCACACACCCAACTCATGCCCGAACCACTGCATAAAGCGGTCTTTCTCAGCTATGCCCGCGAGGATGCGGACGCGGCCCGCCATATCGCCGACGCCCTGCGCGCCTTCGGGGTCGAGGTCTGGTTTGATATGAGCGAGTTGCGCGGCGGCGATGTCTGGGACCAGAAGATCCGCCGCCAGATCAAGGAGTGTGCGCTTTTCATGCCGGTCATCTCCAACCAGAGCGAGCAGCGCGGGGAGGGCTACTTCCGGCTCGAATGGAAACTGGCGGTCGAACGCACTCATCTGCTGGCCGACCACAAGTCGTTCCTCTTTCCCGTGGTCGTCGACGACACCAGCGAATCCTCCGCCAGTGTCCCCGAGCAGTTTCTCAAGGCGCAATGGACGCATCTGCCCGGCGGCGAACCCACGCCGCAATTTGTCGAGCAGGTGAAACGCCTGCTGCAGGTGCCGCCCAAGTCCGCCGCCGGGGCCAGGTCCGCCCCCCGAACCCATGGGGCGGCGCCGGCCACGGGCCCCAAATCCGGGTTTCCCCTTTGGGCCGCGGCCCTGCTGGGTGTTGCCGTCCTCGCCCTGGGCGCCTTCGTGTTGTTCCGTCCTGCCGCCAAGCCCGAACCTACGCCGGTTGTGCCCGCGGTCGCCGTCGCGGTCAAATCCACGGAGCCGCCCGCCCGCGTCATCAGCGAAAAATCCCTCGCCGTCCTCCCGTTCAACAACATGAGTGAGGAGAAGGACAGCGGATTTTTCACCGACGGCATCCAGGAGGACATACTCACCAATCTCGCGCTTATCTCCGAGCTGCGCGTGGTGTCGCGCACATCGGTCATGCAATATCGCAACACCACCAAGACCATCCGGCAGATCGCCCAGGAACTGGGCGTCACCTACGTGCTGGAGGGCAGCGTGCGGCGCGCCGGCAACAAGGTGCGCGTCACCGGCCAGCTCATCCGCGCCGCCACCGACGAGCATGTCTGGGCCAGGGCTTTCGACCGGGAGCTGAGCGATATTTTTGCCATCCAGGAGGCGCTGGCCACCGAGATTGCCGGGGCGCTCAAGACCGCCATCACCCCGCAGCAGAAAACCATCATCGCCGGCCGCGCCACCACCAATGTCGACGCCTACAACAACCAGCTCAAGGCCCGCGAAATCATCCTGTGGTCGGGCGTTTCGCGGGCGACGCTGCCCGAGCTCGACCGCCTGCTGCAGACCGCCGTCCAGCTGGACCCCAATTTCGTGCCGGCCTGGCTGGACATGGCCCGGGTGAATTTCCGGAGCTACCGTTCGCCCACCACCGGGGGCGATCGCAACCAGCTGATGGCGGGGCAGGCGGCGCTGGCCCAGGCCATCCGGCTGGCGCCGGAGGACCCAGCGGTCATCCATGCGCAGGGACTGGGAGCGGAAGCCGGGGAAGATCTGGCCGGGGCCCGCAAATTTTATGAGCGAGCCCTGGGCCTGGCCCCGGGCGATATCGAGATCCTCATCTCCCTCGGCACCCTGTCGGCCCAGGAACGCCTCTGGGCGGAGTCGATGGGCTACCTCCGGCGCGCCCAGGCGCTCGACCCACGCAATCCCGTCGTCCTCTGGGCCGGCTACAATGCGCTGTTGAACCTGCGGCAATATGAACAGGCCACGCAAAACGCCCGGCTGCTGGTGGAACTCCAGCCCGATTCATTCGAGGCCGCGGCCGCGCTGGCTTCGGTGCCCTATTTCGCCCGCGGCTCCCGGCAGGAAATGGAGGCTGTTTTTGCCCGGCTGACCCCGGAGCAACAAAAGGACCCCAAGGTCGTGGCGACGAAATTCAACTGGTATTATCATCAGATCGGTGATGCGCGGGCCTACGTGGAACTCAGCGACCAGCAGGGCACCGACATCAACTTCAGCGATGCCGATTCGACGATGCAATATGCCGAGGCCCTCGTCGTCCTGGGCAAGCGCGAAAGAGCCGTCGCCCTCGTGCGGCCAATGCTCGACCAGCTCAAAATCAAGTCCGCCGCCGATCCCGACAACGACCGTATCCTCAGTTCCCTGAGTTACGCCCAGGCGCTGGTGGGCGACCATGACGGCGCAATGGAGACCGTGGCTCGGCTGCTGGCAAAACTGAAGCCGGGCTATCCGATACGGATGCAGTTTTATGTCCACGCCAACGCGGGCATCGTTTACGCGTGGACCGGGGAAAAGGACAAAGCGGTCGACCAACTGGCGCCCCTGATGAATGTGCCGACGGCTTCCACCAGCAGTGTGATCGCCCTGCAGAAGGACATCGATTTTTCTCCCCTGCGCGGGTTTCCCCCCTGGGAGGCGCTGCTCGCCGATCCCGCCAGCAAGCAAGCGTTCAATTATTGAATGCTTAAACATACCCCGCAGCTTGCTGCGGGTATCCCGAGTGGAATTGCGGCGCCGGCGGGACTGTGCCAGCCGGCGTCCGGCTTTTTTCGTGCCTTTTGGGCCAAACCCCGCATGGCTTTCCGGCCTTGAAAAATCCCGCGCACCCCCGGGCCGTCGGCCTGCTGCTTCTCGCCGCGCTCTGCTGGAGCCTCGCCGGCGTGCTGTTCAAGTTCGTGCCCTGGCCGCCGCTCGCCGCCGCGGGCGGGCGCGGGCTCATCGCCGCGGTTTTCCTGCTGCTGGTGCGCGGCCGCGCGCTGCGCTTCACGTGGTCGCCGCTGCAACTCGGCACGGCCGTCGCCTACGCGGGCTGCACCGTCCTGTTCGCCGCGGCCAACAAGCTCACCACCGCGGCCAACGCCATCCTGCTCCAATACACCGCTCCCGTCTGGATCGCGTTGTTCGGCGCCTGGCTGCTGGGCGAGCGGTCCACACGCGCCGACTGGCTGACCATTGCCGCCGCTTTTGCCGGCATGGGCATTTTCCTGTATGACGGGCTGCGGTTGCACGACCTGGCGGGGATTCTCGTCGCCATCGCCAGCGGCGTGTGCTTCGCCGCCATGATCATGCTGCTCCGCAAGCAAAAGGGCGGCTCGCCGGTCGAGTCGGTCATCCTCGGCAACCTGCTCGGTTTCGTCATCGGACTGCCGGCCCTGTGGTCCGCCCCGCCGCTGCCCACGAGTGGCCTGGTCGCCCTGTTGCTGCTCGGCGTGGTGCAGCTTGGCGTCCCCTATCTCTTCTACGCCCGGGCCATCAAGGAAATGACAGCGCTCGAGGCCGCGCTCATCCCCGTCATCGAACCCATCCTCAATCCGGTCTGGGTGATGCTCGCGGTCGGCGAAAAACCCGGCCCGCTGGCGCTGCTGGGCGGGGTGATTGTCCTTGGGGCGGTCGTGTGGCGCGCGGTGGCTTCCATCCGCCGCGCCGCTTGAACAAATCCATGCGGCGCCTTCCGCTATTATTGTTGCTCATGCTTTCCGCCACCACTGTCCACGCCGCATCCGGGGAGACGGTCATCCTGCTTCACGGCCTCGGTCGCACGCCATGGTCGCTCTGGCGCGTGCAACAGGCGCTGCGGCGTGACGGCTACCGGGTCGTCAATGTCGCCTACCCGTCGCGGAAGCATGCCATCGGGGACCTCAGCCGGGACTCGCTCGCCCCGGTGATCGCCGCGCAAAGCTCCGCGCCGCGGCTCCATTTCGTGACCCACTCCCTCGGCGGCATCATCCTGCGCTGTTACCTGCGCGATCATCCGGTGCCCAACCTCGGCCGGGTGGTCATGCTTGCGCCGCCCAATGCCGGCAGCGAACTGGCCGACCGCCTGAAGCCGGTCTGGCTTTACCGCGCGATCAACGGCCCGGCCGGGCAGCAGCTCGGGACCGACGGCCTGCCACGCGCCCTCGGCTCGTGGCGCGCGGGCGCGGGGCAGCTCGGCATCATCGCCGGCGACCGTTCGCTCAATCCGGTTTACTCTTCCTGGCTCCCGGGGCCGAACGACGGCAAGGTCACGGTCGCCCGCGCCCGGCTGGACGGCATGACGGATTTCATCACCGTTCATTCCAGCCATACGTGGCTGGCCTGGCGCGGCCGTGTCATCGCGCAGATCCAGACTTTCCTCCGCACAGGCCGCTTCACCCCTGCCTCCTCACCTGAAAGGGCGCCGCGGGTTTAAGTATACTATTAGTTGACATCCGTTCGTTTTCCTTTCCCAGTTGGGCCATGCATCCGCGCCTGATCGCCCTGGGCAGCTTTGTTGAACTGTTTTCCGCGGAGGGCCGGGCCTCCGTGCGCCGCCGGCTCGGTCCGCGCCGCTCTGTCGGGGGCACGCTGCGCCCCGGTCGGGACACCCCGCTTTGGAGCAAGCTGGTGGCGGAAGTGCGGCCCATGCTCAAGCGGCGCGGCGAAAAAGCCCAGTTGGCGCGATTGCTCGGCCTGCACCGGCAGGCGGTGAACGAATTTTTTGCCAGTGGCAGCCGGATGCCTGATGCGGAGCGCACCCTCCTGCTGCTCGAATGGCTTCGCGTCCGCCGGAGTGGCAAGCGACCGGCCTGGTGATTGTCAACTAATAGTATACTTAAGCCCGTGGTCAGGCCGGTGTTTCCGGCGGGGGCCGGAGCTGGATGAGCAGGTTGGCGAGGGTGACGAGCCCGCCGCCGAGCAGCAGGTGCCAGGTGAGCCGCTCGTTCGCGTAATCGAAACCGGCCCAGGCGGAAAAAAGCGCGGGCAGGAACAACGCCATGAGCGAGGCG
>DATFUQ010000098.1:0-4882 GCA_035260745.1 Lacunisphaera sp.
AGGCCAGTGAATGGACCTGCCCTGTGGGAGCTAAAACGAAAACCGCCGCAACCTTGTGAATTACTGCGCCTTAAAGTGGTGGCAAGTCTCGGAATCGAACCGAGGACACAAGGATTTTCAGTCCTCTGCTCTACCAACTGAGCTAACTTGCCAATGACGAAAGGGGGCGAGTTAAAGGGGCGGCGCGAGGATGCGTCAACGGGAATTTGGGGAATTTCAGGCTGGCGCGTCACCCGTTTTCCTCCGGCGGCTTGACGGTCCGGAAGCTCCGCCAGAGCGCGAGGTCGTAGATGATCTTAAGCCCGCCCGCCACGAAGAACGGCACGCTGGCCAGGGCGGCTGTGCCCAGCAGGGGACCCGCCAACAGCGGGGCCAAGGCCGTGCCGAGCTGCCGCGCCGTGCCGGTGACACCGTTGGCCGCCGCGCGCTCGCCCGCGGGCACCACCGCGTTCACGTAGGACTGCCGCGTGGGGACGTCCATTTGCGAGATGGTGTGTCGCAGCAGCAGCAAGCCCACCGCCCAGCCGACCGAAGGCATGAGCGGCACACCCATCAACAGCACGTTCGAGGGCAGGTGCGTCCAGACCATCGTGTTCACCAGCCCGATGCGCCGGGCCAGCGGCACCGCCGCCAGCGCCGACAGGCCCGACAGGATGTTCGCCCCGAAGAAAATCCCGCCCAAGGCCGCCTCCGCGAGGCCGAAACGGCGGTAAAACCAGTAGGCAAGGAAACTCTGCACGATGAATCCGCCCGCAAACGAATCGAGCGAAAAGAGCGCGCTGAGCTTGAACACTGTGGTGCGGGATTCGCCGAGGCCGAGGAATTTTTTCTCCGCCCCGGCGGTCCCGGTCTCCTTCGCCTCCACGTCCCCGCCCAGCCACCAGTTCAATACGCCAATCACGACGCCGAGCACACCGTAGCCCCCGAGCAACGCCCGGTAACTGGCGAGCGCCGTCCAGCCGGCATGCTGCAGGTTCTCCGCGAGAAATCCGCCGGCCAGCGCGCCGATGGCCGTGGCGCCATAACCGGCCACGTTATACCAGGCGAAATACTTGGTGCGCTCACGATCATCGATCAATTGCGCCAGGCACGCCTGCTCGACCGCGAGAAACGGACCCACTTCGCCGCCGGTCGGGCTGATGACGCCCACCGTCGCGGCCAGGACCACTACGGTGAAATCGCCCGTGGCCGCCATGACCGCCCCGCCCAGTGCCATCAAGGCCGCGCCAGCCACCAGCACGCGCCGCCGGCCCCAGCGGTCCGCATGAGTGCTCAACCAGAGCGACAGCGCTGCGTCGCCCAGGAAGGTGAGCGTCAGCACGAGCCCGATGCGCGCCTCGCCCAGTCCCGTGGCAGCCAGATAAAGCACCAGCATCACTCCCAGTATGCCGTAGGCAAACATCCGCACGAGGCGGGTCGCGAAAAGCAGCCGCACACTGGCTCGCGGGTGGTTCACGCGGCGATGGAGTCGCAGCCGGCCAGGCGCGGCAACGCTATTTCGGCGGCGGCAACGACGCTGTGCGCTGGTTCCGCCAACCTCAGAGCCTGCGGAAGACCAGCGAGGCGTTGTGCCCGCCAAACCCGAGGTTGTCCGTCAGCACGGTGTTCACCTTCGCGCGGCGCTTCACGTTCGGCACATAGTCGAGGTCGCAGTCCGGATCGGGTGTCTCGAGGTTGATGGTGGGCGGCACCTCGCCGGTCTCGATGGCCTTGACCGAGATAATGGCCTCGACGCTGCCGGCGGCGCCGAGCAGGTGGCCAGTCATCGACTTGGTGGAGCTGACCAGGATCTTTTTGGCGTGCTCGCCGAAGACGTGTTTGATGGCGAGCGTCTCGAACTTGTCGTTGTAGGGCGTGGAGGTGCCGTGGGCGTTGATGTAATCGATGTCGGCCGGGGTCACGTTGGCGTCGGCCAGCGCACGGCTCATGGAAAGCGAGAGGCCCTTGCCCTCGGGATCGGGCGAGGTGATGTGGTAAGCGTCGCAGGTGGCGGAATAGCCGGCGAGTTCGCAATAGATGCGGGCGCCCCGGGCCAGCGCATGCTCGAGGCTTTCGATCACCAGGATGCCGGCGCCCTCGCCCATGATGAACCCGTCCCGGTTCAGGTCGAACGGCCGGCTGGCCTGCGCGGG
This sequence comes from Lacunisphaera sp., assembly GCA_035260745.1. GTDB lineage: Bacteria > Verrucomicrobiota > Verrucomicrobiia > Opitutales > Opitutaceae > Lacunisphaera. Next base: position 2,133 of record DATFUQ010000098.1, read on the forward strand.
ATTCTCGTTGTTGGTGCTCATCGCCTTCATCGAGCAGAAGCCCGCGTAGGCAAGCGGCGTGATGGCGGCCTCGGCGCCGCCGCAGACCATCACGTCCGCCTCGCCGCTGCGGATCATGCGCAGTGATTCGCCGATGGCGTGCGTGGAGGTGGAGCAGGCGCTGACGACGCCGAAATTCGGCCCGCGCGCCCCGAGCTCGATGGCGACCAGGCCCCCGCACATGTTGCTGATGAGGGCGGGAATCATGAACGGCGACACCTTGCGCGGGCCGCGCTCGAGCAGGACCTTGTGCTGGACCTCGATGGTCCACATGCCGCCGATGCCGGAGCCGATGATGACCCCGACCCGGTCGGGATCCTCCTTGGTCATGTCGAGCTTGGCGTCTGCCGTGGCCTGCTTGGCCGCGCAGAAACCGTAATGGGTGTAGCGGTCGTTGCGCCGGACTTCCTTCGCGTCCATGTGCTGGGTGGCGTCCCAGCCCCGCACTTCGGCGCCGATCTGACAGCTGTAGTCCTTCGCATCGAACAGCGAGACCTTGGTGACGCCGCTCCGGCCCGCCAGGATGCCGGCCCAGAAATCGTCCACGTTGTGCCCGAGCGAGGCGATGACGCCCAGGCCGGTGACAACCACGCGTTTGTGAGGAGATGCTGTTTCCATCTTTAAATCGAGGGGTGGAAATGAAAAAGCGCCCTACCGGCCCAGCGCTGGGCCAGACGGTAGAACGCTTTGGTCAAATGCCAAAATTTATTTCTTACCGGCTTTCTGTTCGATGTAAGCGGTCACATCGCCGACGGTCTGCAGTTTCTCGGCATCGGATTCGGGAATCTCGCCCTTGATCTCGTCCTTGAACTCTTCCTCGAAGGCCATGATCAGCTCGACCGTGTCGAGCGAGTCGGCGCCCAGATCATCGAGAAACGAAGCCTGCGGCGTGATTTGCTCCTCATTAACATTCAGTTGGTTAACGATGATTTCTTTGACGCGCTGGTCGATGGTTTTCTGGTCAGCCATGTGTTTGAAATTGGGGGTAAAAACGTTGGTGAAGAGGCATCACATCACCATGCCGCCGTCAACGGTAAAAACTTGGCCGGTGATGTAACCCGCTTCCTCCGAGCAGAGAAACGCGGTCATGTGGGCGATATCCGCCGCCTCGCCGAGGCGCTTGAGCGGGATGACCGAGGTGATCTTTTCCGCCGCCTCGGCGGGCAGGGCCGCCGTCATGTCGGTTTTGATGAACCCCGGGGCCACGGCATTGGAGGTGACGCCGCGCGCCGCGAACTCCTTGGCGATGGCCTTGGTGAAGCCGATCATGCCCGCCTTGGCGGCGCAGTAGTTGGCCTGGCCGGCGTTGCCGATGAGGCCGACGACCGAGGTGATGTTGACGATGCGGCCCCAGCGCTTCTGCGTCATGGGGCGGCCGATGTGCTTCGTCCAGTGGAAGCAGCTGCTCAGGTTTGTCGCAATGACCGCGTTCCAGTCCACCTCGGACATGCGGAACAGCAGGTTGTCCTTCGTGATGCCGGCGTTGTTGACCAGGATGTCGATCTGGCCGAACTCGGCGATCAGGTCGGCGCTGGCCTTGGCCACCGCCGCACCATCGGCCACGTCCACCGCGAGGGCCTTGGCCTTGCCGCCCGCGGCCGTGATGGCGGCCGCCGTCGCGCCGCAACTGTCGGCGGATTTGCTCACGCAGATCACTGTCACGCCGTTTTTCGCCAGCAGATCCGCGATCGCCTTGCCAATGCCCCGGCCCGCGCCGGTCACGAGTGCGATTCGATTATTGAAGGTCAGGCTCATGAGATATTGGCGCCATAGAGCCCCACTCCCGCGCCCTGTCAATACACGTCGCGCTGGTAACGCTTGTCCTTCTTCATCTGCTTCACGTAGTCAGCGGCCTGAGTCGCGTCCAGGTGCCCCTGCTCCGCGATGATCTGGTGCAGCGCCACGTCGACGTCCTTCGCCATGCGCTTGGCGTCGCCGCAGACATAGAAATGTGCGCCGGCCTTCAACCAGGCCCACAACTCCGCCGCGTTCTCGCGCATCCGGTCCTGCACATAGATCTTCAGGGTCTGGTCGCGGGAAAACGCGAGGTCCGCCCGGGTCAACGCACCTGAAGCCTGCCAGACTTTCCAGTCCTCCTCGTAGAGGTAATCGGTCGCCCGGTGCTGGTCGCCGAAGAAAAGCCAGTTGCGGCCCGGAGCCTGGGCAGCCACGCGCTCCTGCAGAAAGGCGCGAAACGGCGCCACGCCCGTCCCCGGCCCGACCATGATGATGTCCTTCGCGCCGTCCTCCGGCAGGCCGAAATGCGAATGCGCCACGAACACCGGCACCGGAACGGAGCCGGCCCGGTCGGCCAGGTAGGTGGTCGCCACGCCGACGCGCTCCCGGTGGTTCATTTCATAACGCACCACCGCCACGGTCAGGTGCACCTCCGTCGGAAACGGCTTGGGCGAGGACGCAATGGAGTAGAGCCGCGGCATGAGCTTGCGCAGGTGATCCACCAACTCCTGCGGTGTCAGTTTCGCGCTGGGAAACTCAACCAGCAGGTCGATGAATTCACGGTCCTCGAGATAACCCGCCAGCTGTTCCTTGCCCTCGGGCGCCAGCAGGGCCGCGAGCCGGGCTTTTTCGATTTCATTCGTCACTTTGGCCGCGAGCGTTTCGACGATTTTCCGCGTCGGCTTGGCCAGCGCCAGCCGGTGGCCGAGCGCTTCGCGCAACGTGATGGGTGCCGTCAGCTTGAGCATGGCGGG
>DATFUQ010000099.1:0-6173 GCA_035260745.1 Lacunisphaera sp.
TTTCCGAGATGACCGAGTGGGAATTCCTCACCGAGGTCGTCGAGCTGGCCGACTGTGGAATCCTCCTCGACGTGAACAACATTTACGTCTCCGCGAAGAACCATGGGTTCAACCCGTACGATTATCTGAACAACATCCCGCACGAGCGCGTCGCGCAGATGCACATCGCGGGGCACACGAAGTTCGAGAAATACATCCTCGATACGCACGACCACCCGGTGCTCGACCCGGTCTGGAAGCTCTACGCCCACGCCACCAAGCTCTGCGGCGTCACCGCCACGCTGCTCGAGTGGGACGACAAGATCCCCTCGTTCGACGAGGTGCACAATGAAGCCCTGAAGGCCCATGAATTCATCGCCCAAGCCCGCGCGGCCAAAATCCCCGCGCCGCGCGAAGCCGTTCGCTCCCGCGCACGTTGATTCCACCGCGGATCTCGCGGACCTTCAGCGCGCCATGTGGCGGGTCATCTCGCGGCCGCTGACCGCGGACAACCAGATGCAGCGCCGCTGGACCGACGGCCGGGCCACCAGCGCCGTGGCCGCGCAGATCGCCAAGCCCAACGACCGGCTCACCTCCTTCGAGCGGCTCGAGATCTACAACCGCATGTATTGGTTCCGGATCCTCGACAGCCTCTATGACGACTGCCCGGGCCTGCGCGCCGTGCTGGGCGACACCAGGTTCATGCGCCTGGCCGAGGCTTACCTCGTCAAATATCCCTCCGGCTCCTTTACGCTGCGCAACCTGCCGCACCGGCTGGCGCATTTCATCCGGACCGAGCCGCATTACACCCGGCCGCACACCGCGCTCTGTCACGATCTCGCCCGTTTCGAATGGGCGCGGGTCGAGGTGTTCGACACGGCCTCGCGGCCGGTCTTCACAGTGAACGACCTGCGCGACCTGCCCCCCACGCGGCAGGGAAAGCTGAAGTTCGCGCTCCAGCCCTACCTGCAGTTGCTCCGCCTGGATTACCCGGTGGATGATTTCATCCTGGCGGTGAAGCAGCGCGAGGCGCAGCTGCTGCGGGGCGAGGCCAGCAACGCGCCGATGGAGCTGCACCGGCGGCACGCGAAGAAATCGCGACTCCCGCAGCGTGACCGCACCCACGTCGCCGTGCACCGGCTCGACAGCCAGATCTTTTTCAAGCGGCTCGAGCCCGCGGCCTACCGGATCCTCGTGGCCCTCCGGCGCGGCGCGACACTCGAGCAGGCGCTGGCCACCGGCATCCCGCGGGCGAAAAAATCCCGGGCGGACCGGGCCGCGAAGGTCCAGGGCTGGTTCCGCAACTGGATGGAGCTGGGCTGGCTCTGCCGCCGGGAATAATTTTCCACCCCATCACTCCCACGCCCATGCAACTCCGCCCCTTGCTCACCAGGTTTGATTCCGCGGCCTCGTGCCTCCAGCCACTGCTGCTGCTCGCCATCCGCCTTTACTGGGGCATCTCCTTTGCCCTGGGCGGCTGGGGCAAGCTGCACCGCCTGGATGAGATCGCCAAGTGGTTTGGCGACGAGCTCCATATTCCCTTCCCGAAGCTCAACGCCATCATGGCCAGCTCGACCGAATGCTTCGGCGGGGCGCTGCTGGCGCTCGGGCTGTTTGCGCGGCCCGTCTCCGTGCCGTTGATCTTCACCATGATCGTGGCCTACGCCACCGCGGATCGCGAGGCGCTCATGGCGATCACGAGCGATCCGGACAAGTTCGTCAGCGCCGCGCCCTTTCTCTTCCTGCTGGCCTCGGTGATCGTGCTCGCGTTCGGCCCGGGCAGGTTCTCCCTCGACGCGTGGTTCTTCCGGAAGACTGACGCGGCCAAGTAAACCGCGCGGCTCAGGCGGTCACAACCTTGGTGCCCGCGATGAGGTCGTGGATGCAGCGTTTGTCGTCCCGGAAGATGAAGCAGATGTCCACGAGTGAGTAGATGCCGCCCAGGACCGGCACCGCGCTGATCAAGCCGTTCACGAAGACCCGCAGCAGAAACGCTTTCACAAATCCCGGGTTGCTCTCGTCGTCGAAGCTCACGATCCGGATGCCCAGCAACTTTTTGCCGATCGTCTGACCGCGAGTCGTGAGGAGGTAGATCTGAAAAATCAGCAGGCCGACCAGCGCGAGTCCGAGCAGCCCGAAGCCCCCGAACATCAACGCGGGATTGGGTTGGTCCGGGTGGGAAAAGACACCGGCCATGAGCAACAAGCAGAAACCGGGCAGGGCGACCACGCAGCTGATAAGGCCATCGAGAATCTGAGCGCCCAGCCTAAGCCAGCGGCTGGCGAGCAGCAATCCGGCGCCGGCGGAAGCCGCAGGAGGCGGCGGGGTCGGGGGCATGGCCGCTTGGTTGCCATCGCTGCCGCCGAACTCGGGGAGCGCCCCGATGGTGGTCCATTCCGTGGCGTCCACCCGCTTGATCTTCGTCTGCGCGTTCGCGCGCCCCGCCTGCATCCACTCGATGACTTTGCCGGCCGTGACGGGCCCGTATTCCTTTCCATCGGCCCCAAGAATGGTGAACATAGTGGGGCCAGCTTGGGCGCGGCGGGCCGAAGGTCAACGCCGGGGTTCATCCGCGTCCCGGCGCGGGCTTCCCGGCTTAAGTATACTATTAGTTGACATGCATGCTCGCTTCGCCCCTTCGGCTGATGTCAACTAATAGTATACTTAGGCCCGACACCCGGGACGCGCGGGCTTCAGTCCTCGCCGGATTTTTCGCGCACCCGCTGCCGCAGGCCCTTGGTCAGCTTCTTGAAATGGGACTTGTGCTGCTGCTGGGCCAGCCGGTCGTGGCGCCGCGCCTCGTGGGCGGTGGCGCGGCCCATCCGCAGATAGCTCTGCCAGCGGCCAAGGTCGAGCGAGCCGTCGGCCAGCGCCGCCTGCACCGCGCAGCCGGGCTCGACCGTGTGAGTGCAATCGCGGAATTTGCAGCGGGCGGCGATCTCCGCCACGTCCGCAAACGCCGCCTGCACCTCCGCACCGGCGTCCCACGGCTGCAACTCACGCATGCCGGGGGTGTCGATGATGAGCGCGCCGCCCGGGGCGACGAGCAGTTCGCGCTGGGTCGTGGTGTGCAGGCCCTTGTGGTCGGCCGTCCGCACTTCCTGGGTGGCCTGGACTTTTTCGCCGACGAGCCGGTTGATCAGCGTGGATTTGCCTACGCCGGAGGAGCCGAGCAGCGCCACCGTCGCGCCGGGCTGGAGCCAGGGCGCGAGCGCCTTGAGCCCGCGGCGCGTCATCGCGCTGAGGATGAAGACGGGCACCGCGGGAGCGATGGCCTCGACCTCGTGCTTGAGCTTGAGCGGGGCTTCGCAGACGTCGGCCTTGTTGAGGAGAATGACCGGCTGCGCCCCGCTGGCCCACGCGGCCGCGAGGTAGCGCTCGATGCGGTGCAGGTTGAAGTTGGCGTCGAGCGAGCTGACCAGGAACACCGTGTCGATGTTGGCCGCGATGACCTGCTCGACCTCCTGCTCGCCGGCGGCCTTCCGCGAAAACTTGGTGCGGCGCGGCAGCAGGCCGTGGATATGCACGCGGGTCTCCTCCCCGGATTGCGGGGTGACCGCCACCCAGTCGCCGATGGCGGGGAACTCCGCGGGCGAACGGGCCTGGTTGACAAACCGGCCGGTGCACTGCCCGAGCTTCGCGCCCGCCTCGCCGGTGACTTCGTAGTAGCCCTTCAGTTCCAGCGTCACACGCCCGGGCACGCTGCCGTCCGCCGCGTAAGGCGCGAAGGCTTGCGCAAAAAATTCATTCCAGCCGAGTTCGGCGAGCGTCATGCCGTCAGCAGCTTGGAGCCTTCAGGCCCCGGGCGCCAGAACAGAGCCGTGTGCCCGACCGTGCCGACGCACAGGCAGGGCGTGTCGGCGGCCAGCCGGTCGCAGAGCACGACCCGCGCCTCGCGGTCCGTGCCCTCGAAGCGCAGTTTTACCAGCTCGCGCGCATCGAGCTGGCGGTTCAGTTCGACCAGGAGCGCCGGGGTGGAACCGTGCCGGCCGACGCGAAGCGAGTCGCTGAGTTTCTGGCCCAGGCCGCGCAACTGGGTTTTCTGCGCGCCGGTGAGGGAGGGGAGATCGTTCATGTAAGGAATGTGTCCAACGGCATCTCCCGCCATTGTCCAGCCGGGAGGTCGCCGAGCTCAAGATGGCCGAACTTCGCCCGGTGCAGCGCCAGCACCTCGCAGCCCTGGCTCGCGAACATCCGGCGCACCTGGTGATAGCGGCCCTCGGTCAGAGTCAGCTCGGCTTCGCGGGGTGAAATGATCTTCAATTCCGCCGGCGCGCACGGTTCCTTTTCGTCCTTTAGCATCAGCTTGCCGCCGGCGAAGAGCGGAATGAGGGCCGGCGACAGGTCGGCGCTCACGGTGGCCCGATAGACTTTCGGCACCTTGTGCCTGGGGGAAGTGAGCCGGTGGACGAGTTCGCTCTGGTCGGTGAGCAGCAGCAGGCCGCCCGTTTCCTTGTCGAGCCGGCCGATGCTGGTGACCGGCGGGTTGCGCTCGCGCCAGCGTGGCGGCAGCAGGCTGTAGATATTCGGGCCCTCCCGCCCGTCGTGCGAGCAGACGAGCCCGACCGGCTTGTGCAGCAGGAGCAGCAGGCCGTCGGGATGGCCCAGTGGTTCGCCGTCCACGCGCACTTCGGCCGGATCGGCCTTGGCGCCGAAGTCACCCTCCACTTGGCCGCGCACAGTCACGCGGCCGGCCTGGATCCAGGCACGCGCCTCGCGACGGGAGCAGTAGCCGAGATTGGCGAGGAGCTGGTCGAGCCGGCGCATGGGGAAGGGATTAGCCACGAAATGTCATGAAAAGCCACGAAAAGAATCCCGGACCGATCCAGATTTCTCCTCTCACCACGCGGCGCGGACGCCGCCGAAGATGAACCGGGGCGTGCCGGTGTTAACGACACCCTCGGGGCTGCGGCCGGTCTCGACGCGCGTGTTGCCGAGATTTTCCAGCGTGAGAAACAATTCGGTGCGCGGCGCGAGCGCATAACTGGCATTGAGGTCGGCCACGACAGCCGCGCCGAGGACCAGCAGGTTCTCGTCGTCCTCGAACTGACGGCCGAGCCAGCGCACGCGGGGCGTCAGCGTCAGGCCCCCGGGCGCGTGCCAAGTGGCCCCGACCGTGGCGCTTTGCCGCGGCACCTGCGCGAGGCGCTTGCCCTCAAGTGCAGGCGCGACAGCCGTGCGCACCACCGTCGCGTCGTCATACAGGAAGGCGGCATTGAAGGTGAGCGCCGCGGCGGGCCGCCACTCGGCCGACAATTCGGCGCCGCGCACACGGGTGCGGTCGAGATTGAGCCGCTGCCGGCCGATGCCACCAGCGGCGAGCGTGCCGAAAAGTGGGAAGGTGCCGGGCCCGCGGGCGAGGGTGATGTTGCTGACGGCGTCGTGAAGTTCGTTACAGAAAACCGCGGCACTGAGCGTGACAGCATGCCGCGTGTAATCCACGCCCAGCTCGCCACTGGTCACGCTTTCGGTGCGCAGGGCGGCATTGGCCTCGGTGATCACGCTGCCGGCGCGGAAAGGGCGGTAGAGTTCGTTGAGCGTGGGCCGCCGGAAAGCCTGCTGCGCCGCGGCGCGCAGCCGCCACGCGGGCGCCGCCTGCCAGACGAGGCCGGCGCTGGGGCTGAACTCCACCCCGTCGCTGCCGGCGTAGTGGTCGTCGCGGCTCGCCACGCCGGTGGCGAGGTCGCTCTCGCGGCGGTGCCCGTCCGACTCCCGCCAGTAATCGAGCCGGCCGCCGAGCGTTGCCCGCAGAGTCCCAGCGAGCGGCTGATCGCGCAGGGCGAAGAGGCCGCCGATGTCCTGCGTGCCGCCGGCGACGCGCAGACGCGTGAAAGCGCCGTTGGTGAACGTGAAATGCTCGCGCGTCTCGCCGCGCACGCGGCGCAGGTCGGCGCCGGCGGTGGTGCGTGCGCCGCCCGGCTGCGTCCAGGTGCCGGACCACGCGGCGCCCAAGGCGGTGGCCGGCACGGCGAACTGGTCGCTGGCGGGCATCTCGGTGGTGCGCACGGCATTGACCGAGCTGAAGGTGCTGGCGAACGACTGGTTCTGTGCGTAGGCGGCCGCCGTCCACGCGAAGGAGCCGGCCGCCGAGTGCAAAGCCACCGAGCCGAAATTCTCGCGCGAGGAATTGCGCTGGTAGGGCGTGCCGTTGCCGCGCTTTTCCGCGAAGGTGCGCGCGGTAACGATGAGCTCGG
>DATFUQ010000100.1:0-7958 GCA_035260745.1 Lacunisphaera sp.
CGGGCTGGGTGGGCTGGCAAGCGGTGCACGAAATCATCACGCCGCACCAGGGGCCGCGGTGGTGGACACTGCCGTTGCTGGCCGGTGTGGTGGCGGTGAAGATCTGGTATTCCCGACGGCTGGGCGCGGCCGGCGAGCAGACCGGCAGCACGGGGCTGAGCATCGAGGCCCTGCATCACTGGTCGGACGCCATCACCTCGGCGGCGGCGTTTGTCGGCATCGCCATCGCCATCTGGGGCGGCGCAGGCTACGAGGCGGCCGACGACTGGGCGGCGCTGTTCGCCTGCGTCATCATCGTCAACAACGGCGCCAGCATGTTCCGCAAGGCGCTGCGCGACGTGATGGACACGGCGGTGCCGGAGCATTTCGACCAGGAAGTGAGGGCCATCGCGCTGGCCGTGCCCGGCGTGCGCGCGCTCGACAAGTGCCGCGTGCGCAAAAGCGGGCTCAGCCACCTCGTGGACATCCAGGTGCGGGTGGACGGGGAGCTCACGGTACGCGCGGGCCACGACATCGCCCACGCAGTGAAGGATGCGCTGCTCTCCTCGGCGCCGCATGCCATCAGCGACGTGACGGTGCACATCGAGCCGGCGCGGACCGCGCCTACTTGAGCCACTGCGCGACCTTCCAGCCGGCCCAGACGCCGACCACGCTGCCGACCCCGCTGATGATGAATGACCACAGGAAGCTGCAGCCCAGCGCATCAGCCGCAACGCCGAACAACGTGCCCACGACCGTGGTGCCGACAAAAATGCAGAGCTTCATCATGGAAGCCGGCAGTCTGGCGGATTTTCCCGGGCGGGCGAGTCGCAACTGATAAGGCAAAGGACTGCGGCTAATTGACGGGGGCCGCCCGACCTTTCCCGTTTACTCGCCGCCCCGGCCCGCGTAGGTTTGGTCCATGAACAAGTCCCCGAATCCCCCGAGCAAAAACGTCCACCTGTTGCGCTGGGTGAAAAAGATGGCGGAGTTGTGCCGGCCCGATGCCATCCACTGGGTGGATGGTTCCCAGAAGGAATACGACGCACTGTGCGCGTCGATGGTCAAGGGCGGCACCTTCATCAAGCTGAACCAGAAAAAGTGGCCGGGCTGCCACTACGCCCGCTCCGATGCGAACGACGTGGCCCGCGTCGAGGACCGCACCTTCATCTGCAGCCAGTCCAAGGACGCCGCCGGCCCGACCAACAACTGGGTCAATCCCTACGAGATGAAGAAAACCCTGCGCGGGCTCTTCGCCGGCTGCATGCAGGGCCGCACGATGTATGTGCTGGCGTTCAGCATGGGCCCACTCGATTCGCCCATGGCGCAGATCGGCGTGCAGCTGACCGACTCGCCCTACGTCGTCGTCAACATGCGAATCATGGCCCGCATCGGGAAAAAGGTCCTCGAGCTCATCGACCAGAACAACAAGCGCGTGGTGCCCTGCATGCATTCCGTCGGCGCCCCGCTCAAGAAAGGGCAGAAGGACGTGGCCTGGCCGTGCAACAAGGAGAAATACATCGTCCATTTTCCCGAGACCCGCGAGATCTGGTCCTACGGCTCCGGTTACGGCGGCAACGCGCTGCTGGGCAAGAAATGCTTCGCTCTCCGCATCGCCAGCGCGATGGCGCGCGACGAGGGCTGGATGGCCGAGCACATGCTCATCCTCGGCGTCGAGAATCCCGCGGGGCAGAAGACCTACGTGGCGGCCGCGTTCCCCAGCGCGTGCGGCAAGACCAATTTCGCCATGATGATCCCGCCGAAGGCCTTTGCCCAGAAGGGCTGGAAGGTAACGACGGTTGGCGACGACATCGCGTGGATCAAGCCCGATGCCAACGGCCGGTTGCACGCCATCAATCCCGAGGCCGGCTTCTTCGGCGTCGCGCCCGGCACCAGCGTCAAGACCAACCCCAACGCCATGGCCTCGCTGGCGAAGAACACCATCTTCACCAATGTCGCGCTGACCGACGACGGTGGCGTGTGGTGGGAGGGTATGACCGACCAGCCGCCCGCGCACTGCACCGACTGGCAGGGCCACGACTGGACGCCCGCCATCGGCAAGGCCAAGGGCGTCAAGGCCGCACACCCCAACTCGCGTTTCACCGCGCCGGCCGCGCAGTGCCCGACCATCGACAAGGACTGGGAGAAGCCCACGGGCGTGCCGATCAGCGCGTTCATTTTCGGTGGCCGCCGCGCCACGACGATGCCGCTGGTTTACCAGGCGTTCAACTGGAGCAGCGGCGTCTACACCGCCGCCACGGTGGGCTCCGAGATGACGGCCGCCGCCGCCGGCACCATCGGCAAGGTCCGCCGCGACCCGATGGCCATGCTGCCGTTCTGCGGCTACAACATGGGCGACTACTTCCGCCACTGGATCAACATGCAGCGCCACCTCTCCGAGACGCCGCGTATTTTCCACGTGAACTGGTTCCGCAAGGACGCGGACGGCAATTTCATCTGGCCGGGCTTTTCCGAGAACATGCGCGTGCTCAAGTGGGTCGTCGACCGCGTCCGCGCCGGCGGCCGGGCCAAGGAGACGCCCATCGGCTGGATGCCGCGCCACCAGGATATCGAGTGGGACGGGCTGGATTTCCCGAAGGAGAAATTCGAGGAACTGCAGGCCTTCGACCGCGCCGCGTGGCGCGCCGAGGTGCTCGGTCACGAGGAGCTCTTCATCGACCTGCACGCCGCCCTGCCGAAGGAGCTCATGTTCGAGCGCGAGCTCCTCATCTGCCGCATGTGAGCGGGGGAGCGGCTTGACCCCAAGCTGCTCAGCGCGTTGAGGTCAACGCGCTCCACGTTAATGAAAATTGCGGAAACAAAATCCCAGCGCGCGGTTCTGACCGCGATGCGCCGCTGGCTTTTGACCCTGATTTTGCTGGTGGCGTCCACCGGTCTGCGGGCTGCGGACCAGCCTCGGCCGCCCACCGCCGACGAGCTGGCACTTTTTCGGGACGCGATGAAGAACAGCAGCCAGGACACCGAGCACTGGGCCTACACCGAGTCCACGCTCATCCACGCCAGCAAGGGCCGCCCCAAAGGCGAGACCATCGTGCGCTTCGATCCGTCGAAGCCCTACGCCGAGCAGTTCACGCCCTTGAAGATCGAGGGCCAGCCGCCGACGGAGAAGCAGCTCAAGGAATACCGCCGGCGCGGCGAAAGACGGGGCGAGCAGGTCGCCCGCGCGGCCGAGGCGGCCCGCAACCCCGGCAGCCCACCGCCGCGCCTGCGGATTAGCGGACAGAACATGACCCTGGATCTCGAACATCCGCGGGTGGTGGGGCCCGCGGGGGAGACGCACCTTGCCTTCGAGGTTCCGCTGCAGGGCAGCAACAAGGACATCCCCGTGGATAAATTCCAGATTCAAGTCCTGGTCGGGAAAGAAACCCGCCAGGTCGAGAACGTCACGCTCCTGCTCCGCGAGTCTTTCCGGGTGAAGCTGATCGCCAAGGTGAAGGCGGGCGAGGCCCGCATGGATTTCACGGTCGTGGATCCGAAGTTCGGGCCCGTGATCACGGCCATGACGGGCAACTTCAACGTATCGATCTTCTTCATGCCGCTGGACGCCACGTTCACGCGCACGCGCACCGACTGGCAGCGGGTGAAATCCTTCGACGAGCGCCTCAAGGTGAGGCTCGGGCCGCTGCAGTTCCCGGATTTTTAGGCGGCGGATTCGAACGCATCCAATAAAACCATGTTGCCAGTCCCGCGGGGCCGGCCATGGTGCTGCGGAATGCCCCCGCCGCCCCAGGACACCGTGCATAGCGAGGAGTTTTTGCGTTCACTCATGCGGCGGCAGTTGAAGCTCTCCGTGGCCTGCGCGGCCGCGTTTCTCGTCGTCCTGCTCGGCCTGCCGCTCGCCAACTACTTCGCGCCGGCGTTCATGGCGACGCGCATCCTCGGGTTCACCCTGAGCTGGTTCATCCTCGGGGTGCTGTTCTTCCCGTTCGTATGGGTCATCTCCTGGCTCTTCATCAGGCGTTCCATCGCGCTCGAAGCCGGCGAGGTGAAATCAGTCAAACGCTGAGGCCATGGCGACCCTCGCATTTTTCAATGGCGTCGATCCGTGGATCTTTGCCTTCTCGTTCGTCACCGTGGCCGCGACCATCGGCATGGGCTTCTGGTCCGCGCGGCGATCGAAGACCACGAGCGACTTCTTCGTGGCCGGCCGCGCGGTGTCGGTCGGCTGGAATGCCTCGGCGATTTCCGGCGAGTACCTCTCGGCCGCCTCGTTCATGGGCATCGCCGGCATGGTGATGGCGAATGGCTACGACGTGCTGTGGTATCCGGTCTGCTATGCGTGCGGCTACCTGTTCCTGCTGCTCTTCATCGCCGGGCCGCTGCGCCGGTTCGGCGCCTATACCATCCCGGACTTCGCCGAGGGCCGGTTCGACTCGCCGCTCTTCCGCAAGATTGCCGTCTGCTTCGTGCTGTTCATCGGCTTCGTCTACACACTGCCGCAGATGAAGGGCGCGGGGGTCACGCTGGCCTATATTTTTCCCGGCATGCCCTACTGGGGTGGCGTCGTGCTGGTCGGCGCGGTGATCACACTCAACGTCGCGCTTGGCGGCATGAAGGGCATCACGCTGGTGCAGGCGTTCCAGTATTGGATCAAGATGTTCGCGATCAGCGTGCCGGTCTTCGTCCTGATGTCCATCTACGGTTTCTATGGCGCGCACCTCGGGGCGAACCAGACCGGGACAGTGCCCGTCGCTCTGGTGCAGGACGCCGGGGTGACGCGCAAGCCGCTCACCGAGAAAGCCCCGAAGGACGACAAGTGGGTCGCGCCTTTCGGCCCGCTCACGACGAAGGCCGTCAGCGCCGCGGCCGCCGCGCTGCCGATGGAGCAGCGGGTCGCCTACCTCGCGGAGTATCAGAAACCGTATTCGCTCCTATATACCTACTCGCTGATCATCGCGCTCGTCTGCGGCACCGCCGGCCTGCCGCACATCCTCGTGCGCTTCTACACGAACCCCGACGGTGGCGCGGCCAAGCGCACGACGATGTGGGTGATGATCCTCATTGGCCTCTTCTATGTGTTCCCGCCGATCTTTGGTGTCATCGGCCGCAATCTCCTCCCCGAGCTCTACGCCGCCTCCGGCGCCAAGGGCACCGACAAGGTCGTGCTCGAGCTGCCCCGCATCCTCAATGAGCGCGGAGGCGTGCTGGGCAGCGTCCTCAGCGGCATCACCTGCGCCGGGGCCTTCGCCGCGTTCATGAGTACGTTCAGCGGGCTGCTGGTGTCGATGACCGGCGCGTTCGCGCACGACGTCTACGGCCGGATGCTCCGGCCCCGGGCCACGCCGGAGCAGCGGATGCGGATGTTCAAGGTTTCCGCGGTCGCCATCGGCGGCATCGCCATCCTGCTCGGCACCCAGGTCGAGCAGCTGCAGATCAACTTCATGGTGAACCAGGCCTTTGCCATCGCCGCGTCGAGCTACTTCCCGCTGCTCTTCATGAGCGTATGGTGGCGCGGCATGACGATGAAGGGCGCCGCCACCGGCATGCTCGGCGGCGGGCTGTGCGCGCTCGCATGCACAGGCACGATCATCCTCGGCGACATCGGCCGGATCAACCTGACCGCGTTCTGGGTGCAACATCCGCTGGCCCGCATCCTCATCGAGCAACCCGCCATCTGGACGATGCCGCTGGCCATCGGACTCATGGTGGTCATCTCCAAGGCAACCTCCGCGCAGGTGCCCGGCGACATCCGGATGAAGATGCTGGTGCTGCACGCGCCCGAGGATCTCGGCCTCAAGCAGGAATACATCCAGGAACACGCGGCCGGCGCCGGGCACTGATCACTCCTCGTCGGGAGGAGTGAAGCCGCGACGCATGACGTTCTCGGCGACGCTGCGCGGGAACAGGAAATTCTCCAGGTATTCCTTGCCGCCGGCCTTGGTGCCGCCGCCGGACATCTTGAAGCCGCCGAAGGGGTGCCGCTCGACGATGGCGCCGGTGCAGCCGCGGTTGAGGTAGAGGTTGCCGACGAGCATCTCGTTCTGGGCGCGCTCGAGCGCCTTGGGGCTGCGCGAGAACAGACCGCCGGTCAGCGCGTAGTCGGAGCTGTTCACCAGGGCGAACGCCTCGTCGAGGTCCTTCGCCTTCAGGATGGCGACGACGGGTCCGAAGATCTCCTCGCGGGCGATGCTGTGTTCGGGCTTCACGTTCACGAAGACGGTCGGCGGGACAAACCAGCCCTCGGCGGGCACCTCGCCCTGCCATGCGAGTTTGGCCTCCTTCCTGCCCTGCTCGATGATCCCGAGGATTTTCTTCCGCGCCTCGGCGTCGATCACCGGGCCGATGAGGGTCCCGGGGAGCGCCGGGTCGCCGACGGTATACGTGGCGCAGGCGGTGATGAAGCGCTCGACGAAATGATCGTAGACGTCCTCCAGCACGATGAGACGGGAGAGGGCGGAGCACTTCTGGCCGCTGAAGCCGAAGGCGCTGTAAAGCGCGGCGGGAATGGCCTCGTCGAGGTCGGCGTCGTTGTCGATGACGAGGGCGTTTTTGCCGCCCATCTCGCAGACGACCTTCTTGAGGTTTTGCTGGCCGGGGTGGGTGCGGCCGGCGGTTTCCCAGATCATCGTGCCGACGGCGCGCGAGCCGGTAAAAGCGACGAAGTCCACGTGTTTGTGTCCGACGAGATGCGCGCCGACGTCCTCGCCGTAGCCCGGGAGGAAGTTGAGCACACCCGCGGGCACGCCGGCCTCGGTCAGGATGTCCATCAACACGGCGCCAATGATGGAGGTCTGCTCGGCGGGTTTCATGATGACGCAGTTGCCTGCGACGAGCGGGGCGACGACCAGGCCGGTGAGGATGGCCAGTGGGAAATTCCACGGCGCGATGGCGACACCGACGCCGCGGGGCGTCCACGCCTGCACACAGCGTTCGCCGGGGACGGCCTGTGTGACGACCGGCCTGGCGAGTTTGCGCATCCCGATGGCGTAGAAACGGCAGAAGTCGACCGCCTCGGAAATGTCAGCATCGGCCTCGATCCAGGGCTTGCCGGCCTCGAGGATGAGAAGCGAATTCAGTTCGAAGCGGCGCGACTCCATGAGGTCGGCGGCGCGCTCGAGGATTTTGGCGCGGTCGTCGGCCGGGGTGGCACGCCAGGCCGGAAAGGCGTCGCGAGCTGAGGTCACCGCGGCCTCGGCGTCCATGACCGTCGCGCGCGCCCACGCGCCAACAATCTGCGAAGGCCTGGCCGGGTTGACGGACGGGATGTATTCGCGGTCGGTGATTTTTTTGCCGTTGATTATGACCGGCCATTTTTTGCCCAGCTGAGTCGCCTCGTAGTTCTTCAGCACGGCGCGCTGCTTCTCGCGGTTGGCCGCGAGGGTGAAATCGGTGTTGGCGGCGTTGACGAAGGCGCCGGCGGGGCGGGGCTTGCGCGCGAGCGGCTCGGGCGCACTCGCGATGGCGTTGACGGGATTGCCGAGGAGGTGATCCTTGGAGGCTTCGCCCATGTTCTTGATGCGGAGGAAGCCCTCGTTGGAGGTGTTCTCCAGCAAACGGCGGACGAGGTAGGCCATGCCGGGCAGCAGCTCGCCGATGGCGCAGTATTCGCGGACGCGGTGCCCCATCTGCAGGAGCGAGGCCTTCAATTCGTCGGCCATGCCATAGAGCGCCTGGAACTCGTAGGCCTTCGGCTGGAGGCCGAGCCGCTCGGCCTGCGCGATGGCGAAGGCGACGGAGCGGACGTTGTGCGAGGCGAAGTTCGGCGTGACGATGTCGATGTTCTCGAGGAGGTAGAGCGTGAGCTTCTCGTAGTTGGCGTCGGACTCCGGCTTTTTCTGCCAGACCGGGATGGGCCAGTCGCGCTGCTGGGCGAGGATGGTCTCGTAATCCCAATAGGCGCCCTTGACAAGGCGGACGCTGAGCGGGCGCCGGTTTTTGCGCGCCCAGGCGACGAGGTCGCGAAGGTCGGCCTCGCAATCGCGCAGGTAGGCCTGCATGGCGATGCCAATGGCGGGCTG
>DATFUQ010000101.1:0-4712 GCA_035260745.1 Lacunisphaera sp.
GCGGCCTTGACGCCGGACTTGGCCCACGAGGGCGACCACGTCGCGCCGGGATGGATGCAGCAAACGCGCACGCCCTTGTCCTTCGTTTCGGCGCGCAGGACTTTCGCAAGGCCGGTCACGCCGAACTTCGCCGCGCAATACGCCGCGGCCTGCGGGTAGGCGCCGAGCCCGGCGATCGAGCTCATGAAAAACACGTCGCCGCGCCGGCGTTTCATCATCGCCGGCAGGAAAACCCGCGTGACCAGGAACGCGCTGCGCAGATTGGTCGCGATCATCCGGTCGAACTCTGCAACCTTCGTTTGCGCGAACGGCGCCATCGTGAAGGCGCCGGCGTTGTTGATGAGCACGTCCACCGCCCCGAAGCGTTTCGTCACGGCCCCGGCCAGCGCGGCGACGGCCGCCTCCCGGCTCACATCGCAGGCGAAGATTTCCGCCGAGGCGCCGAGTTTCCTGCAGGCGCGGGCGACCGCCTGAAGATTCTTTGCGTTGCGCGCGACCAGCGCCAGCCGGGTGCCGGGCAGTTCCGCGGCGAAGGTCTTCGCAATGGCCGCGCCGATCCCCTGCGAGGCACCAGTGATAAGGATGACGGGAGCTTTCATTCCGGAGTCACCACGAAATACACCAAATACACGAAAGGGATGTCCGGCACTGCATGGTTCGTTTTTCGTGTCTTTCGTGTGTTTCGTGGTGGCGAACTCTTCAGCACAGCAGCGAGCCGAAGTCCATGAAGTCGGCCGTGAACCCGCCCTGCACGCCCTTGCAGATGACGCTCACCGCGTCGTGCGAGTGCAGCGACTCGAGATGCGAGCAGGCGATCCGGAAATCCCTGATGCGCTTGTCGCGGTCGAACTCCAGGTAGAGCAACCGGGCGGCGTCCTCCACAAACTTGAGGTAGGCGCCGTTGAGCTCGGCGAACGCCTGCTCGTCCTCGCGCTTCACCATCACCTGCGTCTCGGTCTGGAGCGCCTTGAGACAGAGCGCATGCACGTCCTCGATCCAGATCTTTTTGCCTTCGGCTTCCTCGAGGGTCACGCGCGCCTTGCTGCGCTGCGAGTGCGGCACGGTGTAGGCGCCGCGTTTGGCGCGGGCGTGCTCAGAGAGCTCGGCCGAGCAGGGGCAGGCGGAGGAATAGACAAAGTCAAAATGGATGAATCGCCGGTAGTGGCCGTCGCACGTCATCACGCCCTCGAAGGCGACCGAGTAAAACTGCCAGCCCTCCAACCCGCTGCGGAGGCTCCGCCGCATCATCGGGTAGGAAAAGGCGATCTTCAGCCGCGCATCCTTCGTCTCCACCTTGCGCAGGTAGCTTTTCAAGATTTTGCCCATCCACTCGCCGGTGGTGACGCCGTCCTTGTGCTCGTAGAAGGTCCGCATGATGCGGCTCATGTTGATGCCCTTCAGCTCGGCCTCGAGCGACACCGTGCCGGTGACGCTGGTCTCGAGCGTGAGGAGCTTGCCGGCCTTGGTGCGGTAGCGAAGCGGGAGCTTGAAATTGTGGATGCCGACCTGCTGGATCGGCACATGGGCGCCCTGGATGGCCTCGTGGGCCACCTCCATCATGTCGGGCAGCGAGGCGATGTAAGCGGCGCTCGGCCGGAATTTTTTGTCGTAGTTCCGTTTGATGGGGGGTTCCTGCCCGCAACTTGAGCGGTGGAGATACATCTGTTTCATGGGCGCGGTGGGTCAGGCGTGGTCGGGGCCATACTGTCTTGTCATCGCGAGTCCGGCAAAGCCGGACGTGGCGATCCAGCTGGATTGCTTCGTCGTTTCACTCCTCGCAATGACAGGATTGCGTGTCATGTGGTCTCCGGGCCGAAATATTCGGCAAAGTTGCGCGGGGTTTCGTAGAGGCGGACGCAGTGGAGGGTGGCCGGGCGCCTGATGTGCCGGGCGAGCCGGCCCCAGAAGGCGATGGCGAGATTCTCCGTCGAGGGAATGATTTTCATCAGGAAGCCGACTTCGCCGAGACTGCGGTGGTCGCACGGGCCGGCCACGGCGCGCTGCATGATCTGCTTCAGGTCGCCGAGGTCGACCACGTAGCCGGTCACGGGGTCGGGCCGGCCGCGCACGGTGACCTCGAGCACGTAATTATGGCCGTGCACCTGGTTGCAGGGGCCGTATTTCCGGCGGTTCCACGCCGCGGTCTGCGCGGGGTTGTGCAGCCGGTGCGCGGAGTTGAAATGCACCTGCCGGGTGATGAACACCTCGCCCGCGGACGGCGCGGGCTTTTTTCGACTGGAGGTCGGCTGCGGCATGGAGGGTCAAGGCAAGCCAGTTTCCGGCGCGCGTCAACCACTCCGACACCCGGGCAACGGGGTGTCGGAGTGTCGCGCCGAAGCTCCGCCGGGCGGAGCGAAGGCGGACCACCAATTCTCCGCGGCCTGGGCCAAATTAACCATTGCCCGTGCCGCCCAGACGGGCGTTCAATCGCCGTCATGGCCATGCGGTTCAGCATTCTCGGCAGCGGCAGCGCGGGCAACTCCGCCCTGCTCCAGACCGACAACACCCGCGTGCTGGTCGACGCCGGCTTTTCCGCCCGGCGGCTCGCGGAACTGCTCGCCGAGCACGGCGAAAAGCTGGAGAACATCGACGCCATCCTGCTCACCCACGAGCACAGCGACCACGCCGCCGGGCTCAACGGCCTCGCGCGCCACCCGCACATCCGGGTCTTCGCCAACCGCGCGACCGCCACCGCGCTGCAAACCGGCCTGAAATACCGGCCCAATTGGAATCTGTTCGAAACGGGCGCCACCTTCCGCTTCCGCGACCTCGAGGTCAGCAGCTTCGCCGTGCCACACGACGCGCAGGATCCCGTCGGCTTCCTCATCGCCCACGGGGAGGACGACCTGCTCTCGCCGCGCCGCAGCCTCGCCTGGCTGACCGACCTCGGCCACGCCCCGGCGCATGTGCTCGAGCGCATCCGCGAGGCCGATGTGCTCGTGGTCGAGGCCAACCATTGCCCGCAAATGCTGGAGGCCGACACCAAGCGCCCGTGGAGCACCAAGCAGCGCATCAGCGGCCGGCACGGCCATCTCTCCAACGCCGCGGCACGCGAACTGCTCGAAGGCGTCACCAGCCCGCGCTGGCGCCATGTGTTCCTCGCCCATCTCAGCCGCGACTGCAACTCCCTCGCGGCCGTCGAGGCCGCCTGCGGCAGCGTGCTCGCCGCGCGCTCGTGCGGCTTCTCGGTCGTCGCGCCCGGCGCCGGCACCCCCTTCTTCAATTTCTAACATGCCCGCCAACTTCCGCCGTACCAAGATCATCGCCACCCTCGGCCCCGCGACCGAGAGCGAGGAGATGCTCGTCAACCTCATCCAGGCCGGCGTGGACATCATCCGGCTGAACATGGCGCACGCCAAGCACGACTGGACGCGCGAGGTCATCCGCCGCATCCGCCGCGCCAGCCAGACCGCCGGCCGCGAGGTCGCGATCATGATGGACATCAAGGGGCCCGAGATTCGCACCGGCGACCTCGAAGTGCCCATCGAGCTGCGCGTCGGCGAGATTTTTGACTTCACGGTCAAGCCGGGTGCCGAGCGCGAGCGCTCCGAGGAGGTGCGCTCGGTGGACGTCAATTACCGCGACCTCGTCAACGACATCAAGATCGGCGACACCGTGCTGGTGGACAACGGCCTCATCCGGCTCGAGGTGCTCGAGAAGCACGACGCCCACATCCGCTGCCGCGTGCTCACGCCCGGCTCCCTCTCCTCGCGCCGCCACATCAACCTGCCCGGCGTGCACGTCAACCTCCCCTCCTTCACCCAGAAGGACAAGGCCGACACGATCGTCGGCATCGAGGAGGGCGTCGATTTTGTCGCGCTCTCGTTCGTGCGCGAGGCCCACGACATCGACCTGCTGCGGCTCTTCCTGAAGGAGCGGAACTCCCGGGCCCGCATCGTCGCCAAGATCGAGGACCAGTCGGCCATCGACAACCTCGACGACATCATCCGCGCCACCGACGCCCTGATGGTGGCGCGCGGCGACCTCGGCATCGAGGTGCCGTTCCGCGAGCTGCCCGTCATCCAGCGCCGCGCCGTGCGCACCTGCCTCGCCATCGGCCGGCCGGTCATCATCGCCACCCACATGCTCGAGTCCATGATCAGCCAGCCCATGCCGAGCCGGGCGGAGATCACCGACGTGGCCAACGCCGTCTACGAGCAGGCCGACTGCGTGATGCTCTCCGGCGAGACCACCGTCGGCAAATACCCGCTCGAGTGCGTGCAGATTCTCGACAGCATCTCCCGCCGGATCGAGGAGGAACAGGCCGGCGATTTCCCCGAGCCCGCGGTGTTCGTCAGCGAGCGGATGAAGGTGTTCCGCGCCGCCGTGGTGCTCGCCAACGAACTGCCCCGCTCGCTCATCCTCGTGTTCACCCGCCACGGCACCAACGCCGCCGGCCTCGCCGCCCATCGCCCGCCGCGCGCGCCGATCCTCGCCGTCACCGACTCCATCGAGACGCTGCGCCATTTGCGGATGGCGCGCTCGGTCGAGCCTTTCCTGCTCACGCCGTTCGGCGACCCCGAGGCCACGATCGAGCGCGCGACGAGTTCGCTGCTCAAGCTGGGCCGCATCCACGAGGGTGACCGGCTCATCATTGTCTCGGACGTGCAGGCCAAGGACCGCCGCATCGACAGCATCCAGCTTCGCACGGTGCAGTGAGGGTGGAGTCTCACGCTTTTCTTGCCTCCCTGTAGCGGCGGTCTATGACCGCC
>DATFUQ010000102.1:0-6464 GCA_035260745.1 Lacunisphaera sp.
GTTCAATTCCGTTAAAATCAGCAACACCGGCGGCATCATCGGTTCGTTCAGCCAGGACCGGCTCTCTGGCATCTACGGCGAGCTCGGCCGCAAACCGGTGATGGTCCCGATCGACATGGATTTTCCCGGCCGGGCCAATCGCAAGTCCCTCCATTTCGAGGTCGTGCGCCATGAGCAGGTGCTGCCGCTCATTGCCGCGACCGGGCTCACACAGGCGATCATGGGCTCCAACGAATCCGGTTTCGCGCGCGGGTTCAAGGTGACGACCACCGTGGATTTCCCCGGCTCGGCACCCGTCGAAGTGAGCCAGATTTATCCCGGGCCGCAAGGCTTCAACCAGGGGATCGGCGACCTCGTGGGTAATCTCTCGCTCTGGCTTTTCAATCCCTACGAGCGCATTTTCCCGTCGCATATCCGCTTCAGCGTCGAGGATACCCCGGAAAACCCTTCGGGCAACATCGAGCAAATGCTCGTCTCGCACACCGAGGCCGCGCCGGGCGAGCATGTGAGCCTCACGGTCGGCTGGCGTCCCTTCCAGGGCGACCCGGCAAGCGAGCTGGTCGGCCTCGACATCCCGCGCGAATGGGCGGGCAAGGAACTCGAGGTCATCCTGACCACCGGCCCCGCCCTCGACGAGCTGACCGGCCGCTCACGCACCGTGGCGGTCGCGCAACTGCGCAGTTTTGAGGAATACATCTCCGCCCTGCGTGATTTCCGCCCGAGCGACGGACTCTTCCTGGCGGTGGTCGAGAAGACCCGGCAGATGACCGACCAGCTGACGCTGACGCCCGAGATGCCCGGCTCGCTGGAGCGCATCGCCCGCAGCGCGGACGAGGCCCGGTTCCAGCGCCGCGACTCCCTCGCTCCGCTCTGGGAAAAGCAAATCCTGCCCGGCCGGCTGTTCAACATCCTGGTGCGCCGGCCGCTGAAGATCACCGACTGATTTTACCACTGCGATTCAACGACACGACGCAATGCCACTCCCTTCCTTGCCTCCTGCCCGGCTTTTTTCCGTCTTCGTGTTCGCTGTGTCCGTGGTGGTGAACCTCGGCGCCGACCCGCTCACGCGGCAGCTCGAGGTTGATTTCGGCCGCGACGTCGCCAGCCGCAACCTCAAGGGCCTCGCGACCCGTTCCGACGGCCGTGTGCTGCCCGGTCCCGTCTTCACCGACCTCGCGGGCCCGCGGCTCGGCGACATCCTCTGGCAGTTGAAGCCCGCCGGCCCCAACCGCTTCCTCGTCGGCACCGGCCCCGAGGGCAAGGTGCAGGAAGTCACCTTTAACCCCAAGGACAACACCTACACCGTCCGCGAAGTGGCGGACGTGGCCGAGACCCAGGCCATCGCGGTGCAGCCCCTGGCTGACGGCAGTCTGCTCATCGGCACCTCGCCCACCGCAGCCATTTATCTCGTGAAGGACGGCAAGACCCTCGCGCGCGTGCCGCTGCCCGCCGACTCGGTGTTCGATTTTTTGCCGCTGCCTGACGGCGGCATGCTGGCCGCGACCGGCAACCCCGGGAAAATCTACCGGCTCGACCTCAGGAAGCTCGCCACCGCCGGCGTCATCGAGGGCAAGATCGGCGACGACAAAGTGCTCGTCGACAAGGGCGTCACCCTCTTTGGCGAGGTCCGCGACCGCAATGTCCGCAAGCTCGCCCGCCTCACGGACGGCCGGATCATCGCCGGCTCGTCGCCGAAGGGCAACGTCTACGGCTTTGCCGCGGCCGGCGGCGCGCCGCTCATCCTGCAGGAAAATCTCGCCGCCGAGGTCGTGGACCTGCTGCCGATGGAGGACGGCAGCTTCTACGCCGGCCTGGTCTTCACCACCAGCGACACGGTCCGCGTCGGCCGGATTCCCGACCCCAAGGACGACAGCAAGGACAAGGAGAAGGAACCGTCGAAGCCCGGCTTCATCGGCCGCACCAGCGTGGTGCGTTTCCCCGCCGACGGATTTCCCGAAAGCGTCTTCACCAAGCTCAACATCGCGCTCTACCGCCTCGCCCGGCACGACGGCTGGCTGCTGCTGACCGCCGGCGAAATGGGCGACACCTTCGGCTACGACCCGGTGGCGCGGCGCTCGCTGACCTTTGCCGGCAGCGCCTCAGCGCAGGTCAACGACCTCGCCGCGCTCGGCGACGGCCGCTACCTGCTGCTGCGCAACAACGCGCCCGGCCTCGCCCTGATGTCCTTCGTCCCCGCCCCGGTGCGCGAGCTGGAGACCAGGCGGCTCGACCTCAACCAGCCCGGCGAGCTCGGCGGTTTCCGTTTCGCCCGGCTGCGCGGCGTGGACCTGCCCGCGCTCAAAGTCGGGGTGCGCACCAACTACGGCAGCGACGAGCTGGAGGGCTGGACACCCTGGACCGAGATGAAGGTGCGCGACGGCGCGTTCTACGCGGACGGGCTGAAGGGCCGCTACGTCAAATTCCGCCTGCAGGTCACCGGCGCCACGGCCGATTTCCAAATCGACAAGGCCACGCTCTACCATCTGCCGCAAAACCGGCGCCCGCTGCTGGCGAACTTCCGGATCCTCTCGCCCAACCTCGGGCTGATTCCCGCGGCCGAGCAGCCGCCCAGCGCCAACGTCACGCTCAACCAGCTGCTCTTCCCCAATCAACACGACCTGGGTGACGACGCCACCGACAAGCACAAGGGCTCCCTCCTGAACAGCCAGGTCATCGCCCAGCCCGGCACGCAGTTGGTTTATTGGGCCATCAATGATCCCGACGGCGACACCCTCGCCTACACCTTTTCCATCCGGGCGGAAAAATCCGACACCTGGACCGACCTCGCGGTCAACTCCCCCGACAGCTACGTGCAATTCGAGACCGGCGGCCTGCCCGAGGGGCTCTACCTGACGCGCCTGACGGCCAGCGAGCAGTCGCCCCGGCCCGCCGCCCAGCGCCTCACCTACACTTTTGAGACCGACAACCTGCTGGTCGACCGCACGCCGCCGGTCATCGGTGCCACCTCCGTGTCGCGCAGCAACGGCCTGGTCCTGATCTCCGTGGAGGGCCGCGACGCCCTTTCGCTGCTCGACGGCGCGGAATTTGTGCTCAACAACGGCACGCACGAGATCGTGACGCACCCGGCCGACGGCATCCTCGACGGCCGTGAAGAGCGGTTCACGCTGGAGATTCCCGAGGCCCGGGCCGCGGGCGCCACCTCCGTTGAGATCCTGCTCTACGATGCCGCCGGCAACAGCTCGTCCACGCGGTTGCCGTTGAAGTAGAGCACACGAAGCAGCGAAGGAGCTAAGATAGTTTTGGGTTAAAGAGCCGGCGAATGCCGTCTTTGATGAGAGGGACGTTGAGGTTTACCAATAGCCCCAACTCCAGCTTGGAGAGCTTGAGATAGGTGATCACTGGGCCTGGTGCACTGGAAGCAAGGACTCCACGGCTTTGAGTTCGATGAGCAATTTGTCTTCAACTATGAAGTCAGCCCTGAATCCGACATCCAATTGCCGCGACCGGTAGCTCAGTGGTAGTGCCACTTCCCGGACATGCTTGATCCGCCGGTGTTGAAGTTCCTGCTCAAGGCAAGCGCTGTAAGCACTTTCAAGCAGTCCCGGGCCGAGTTCCGTGTGAAGGTGGAACAAGGCATCGACTGTATTGCGAGCCACTTCTTCCACGTCTGCAGATATGTTCAGTTTTCTATTCATGTGGTTGCGGCCCGCAACCATAAGAAAGCAAAACCGGCAGCGAGTGTCACGCCTTCGCTGCTTTGCTGCTTCGTGTTCTCTCCTCCTACGCCCGCGGGTGCGCCTTGGCGTAGATTTCCTTCAACCGGGCGACGCTGGTGTGGGTGTAGATCTGCGTCGTGGTCAGGTTGGCGTGGCCCAGCAGTTCCTGCACGGTGCGCAGGTCGGCGCCGGAGTTGAGCAGGTGCGTGGCGTAGGAATGCCGCAGCTTGTGCGGCGAAAGGTCCATCGGCAGGTCGGCGAGCGCCAGGTAGCGCTTCACCAGCAATTGCACGGCGCGCACCGGCATCCGTTTGTGCCGGGCGGTGATGACCACCGGCGCGCCCCCCCCCGCATCGGGCGCGAATTCGTCGCGAAATTTTTTCATGACCGCCATGGCCACGGCGCCGAGCGGGCACACGCGCTCTTTCCGGCCCTTGCCGAGCACGCGGGCGCTGCCGGCACTGAAGTCGATGGCGCTGTAATTCAGCGCCACCAGTTCGCTCACGCGCAGCCCGCCGCCGTAAAGCAGCTCGAGCACCAGCCGGTCACGGCTGGCGGTGAAGGCATCGAGCGATTCGTTGGCCAGCAGTTTTTTCGGGCCGTTGAGCAGCAGGGTCATCTGCGCCTCGGTCAGAAACTTGGGCAGGCTCTTCTGCAGCTTGGGCAGCGGCACGCCGGCGAAGGGGTTGTGCCTCACCCGGCCGTGCTGCATCCAGAAGCGAAAGAAAGTCCGCAGGCCGGATACGTGGTTATGCAGCGTCCGGCGGTCAAAGCGTCTTTGCGCCTCGATGATGAAGTCGCGCGCATCCCGCGACGCGAGCCCGGCGATGGTGCGCCAGTCGCGCCTGGCCTGCACCATCCAGCCATAAAAATCCTCGAAGGCCTGCCGGTAATTGCGGACCGTGTAGGCGGAGTAGCGCCGCTCCTTCGCGAGATAATCGGTGAACGGCTGGAGCCACTCCGCCGCCACCTTGGGCGGCACGACCGGCTCAGGCGTGTTGTTGGCCGTTGGTTTCATGATAGGGGCCGTTGCCCTCAACGGCCCAAGTTCAAGGGCGGTTAGAGGCAACCGCCCCTACCTTTGCTTCGACATCGCGCATCACCCGATCGGTTTCCTTCCGCAGGGCGCCCTCGGGATCCAGGCCCTGGGCGCGGGCCGCGGCGGTGAGCTCGAACAGCCTCCGGCCCAGCGTCGCCTCGTCGAGCTGACGGCCAAGCGCCTGCACCTGCGCGGCATCGACGGCGCCCGCGGCGGACAATTTTTTCTTCTCAATCTGTTTCCATACCTCCTCGGCGAACATCAACGCCGGCAGCCGCGGCGGCAGCTGCTTGAACACCGTCGATTCAGTCTTGCCGGCGGCGGCCTTCTCCCCGGCCTTCACTTTCTCCCAGACCTCGATGACCTGCGCCGGGGTGTCGGCCGAGCCGGTGCCGAAGACATGCGGATGGCGGCGGATGAGTTTCTCGTTGATCTCGCGGGCCACGTCGTCGAAGTCGAAATCGCCGCGTTCCCCCGCCAGCTGCGCGTGAAAGATCACCTGGATGAGCACGTCGCCCAGTTCCTCGCGCATGTGCGGCAGGTCGTTCCGGTCGATGGTGTCGAGCAGCTCGCTGCATTCGTCGATCAGGCAGCGGGCCAGCGACTGGTGCGTCTGCGCGCGATCCCACGGGCAGCCGTCGGGGGCGCGGAGGCGGGCCATGGTGCGGCGCAGGTCTTCGATGGCGGACATGGGCAAAACATCAGACAGGATTGACCGGATTAACAAGAAACTTGTGGTTGAACTGCCCCCGGCTTGGGCAATCCTGTTCCCCGGCATCGCCACATGGACAAGCTCACTGAAATCATGGCTGACAAGCGCCGGGAAATCGCCCCGCTGGTGCGCCCCGTCTTCCCGGAGGAGCTGGCCGAGCTGCACCGGTCCCTGCCCCCGCTGCCCTCCTTCCTGCAGGCGCTCAAGCGCCCCGCCGGCCAGCTGGCGGTCATCGCCGAGATCAAGCGCCGCTCCCCCTCGGCAGGCGTCATCAAGGAAAACGCCTCCGCGCTCGAGCAGGCGAGCCGCTACCGCGCCGCCGGGGCCCGCGCCCTCTCGATCCTGACCGACGGGAAATATTTCGGCGGCAAGCTCGCAGACCTGACGGAAGTCACCGCGCATTTCGCCAAAAACCAGCCGGCCCTGCCCTGCCTGCGCAAGGATTTCATGGTGCACCCGATCCAGGTGCGCCAGGCCCGCGAGGCCGGCGCCAGTGCCATCCTCATCATTGTGCGGGCGCTGACCGACGGGGAGATCGAGGCGCTCCACCACGCCGCGACGGCCGCCGGCCTGGACGCCCTGTTTGAAATCCACGACCACGCGGAGCTGAAGCGCGCGGTGCACCACCAGGCGAAGATCATCGGCGTCAACAACCGCGACCTGGCCACCTTCACCACCGACCTCGCGCTCAGCGAGCGGCTCATCCCGCACTTTCCCAAAAACGTCGTGGCGGTCAGCGAAAGCGGCATCAACACCGCGGCCGACGCCGCGCGGGCCCGGGCCGCCGGCGCGCACGCCGTGCTGGTCGGCGAATCCCTGATGCGGGCCGCCGACCCGGCCGCCGTGATCCGCGAGTTCCACCGCCATGTTTGAACAACGCAACGCCCGGTTGCTGCCGCGGCCCGAGTTCATCCGCCGCCTGGGCTGGAGCATGGCGGCCGGCGGCGTGCTGATCCTGTTCTCCCTGAGCATCGGCCTGTGCGGCTATCACTGGCTCTGCGGCCTCTCCTGGATCGACGCGTTCCTGGACGCCGCG
>DATFUQ010000103.1:0-2808 GCA_035260745.1 Lacunisphaera sp.
ACCCGTAGTTCCCACGGAGCTTGAGGCCCACCCTCACCTGCTCAAGGTAGCGCACACTGCAATAAACGTCCGCGATATCGTAGGAAAAAATGGGCACGGCATCCAGGCCGAAAGTGGCGACCGCCAGATCGAGCACAACCCGGTTGCTGCGCTGGTCACCGACGAGCACGAGCGCGGAAACATCCTCGTCGGCCAGATCGGCAAAAGCGCGGTTCAGATAGGCGGTATCCTGCACGAGACCGTTGCGGATCATGAGGGCCTTGTGCTCGGCATAAAGCGGGATCATGGCGGCCCAGTCGGCCCCGGCGACGATGATCACCGAGTCCTTGGGCACGACATCGCGCAAGGCCTCGGTGAAGGGGAACCCCCCGTTGGATTGCACCATTTGGCTCGGGTAGTAGCCGCGCCAGTAGGTATGGAGCTGGGCGACGAAGGGGACCGCCAGCACCAGCCAGCAAAGCCAGCGAGGCAGCCGGGAATCCAGCAGCCCTGACAGCACAAAGCCAAAGGCGGCGAGCAGGAAGACGGCGCAGGCATAGAAGTAGTAATCCTGGTAGGCGTAGGCGAACGGGAACAGCAGCTGGGCCAGGAAAAAAACGGCGGCGAGGGCCAGCGCCGGCCAGCGCACCCGCGGCAGAAATACCAGGCCGGACGCGAGGCCCCCCAGGATCAACCAGGGAAGCATGATGGCCTCCCGCCAGCGCTCCGCCAGGACGCCCCATAGATTGGGCGAGAACCGGGCGGCGAAATCCACCAGGCCCCAATTGCCCTGGGTGAGATTCTTCGACGTGAAGATCCAACCCGAGGCATGGACGGCCTTGATCGGGTCGGTCAGATCGATCCACAGGTGGAGCGCGCCGAGCGGGACCACAACGCCGGCCAGGCCCCAGAAAACGGTCTGGAGCGGCGCACTCCAGCCGAGGCGGGCCCGCACCTCGCGCCCCAGCATCCACGCGGCGTAGCCGGCGGCCGGGAGCAGCCAGACCGCCAGCGTGGCGCTCTTGATCAAGGCGGCCCCGGTGCCGGCCACGGTGGCAACGACGAACCAGGGCCAGCGCCTCCGCTCCATCATCCACACGTAGCCCAGCAGGAACCACGCACAGCACATCAGCTCCATGGATTCCATCAGGAAGGCCCGCGAGTAGAAGATATAAACGGGACAGGTCAGAATCAGCGCGAGCACCAGCAGCCTCCGCGGCCGGGATAGTGAAAAATATCCGAGCAGCAGGTAGACCGCTGGCAGCATCAGGTAAAAGCAGGTCAGCGAGATCGTGCGCGCCGCCATGAAATGGGGCAGGCCCGTCGCCCGGCTCAGGAGCACCACGCTCCATTCGTAGACCGGCACCTCCAGCAGGATGGCGGCCCAGGGTTTGCCTACAATCGGGGTCTCATAGAGCAGGGAAAAATTGTTCTGCCGGTCGATGTAGTAGGTGGTGATCGCGGTCTGCGCCTGCCGGAACTCGTGCCCGGGCATGAAGCCCGCGATCCAGTTGCGCGTGGCCAGCCAGCCATGGGCCATGACTGCGCCGAGGAATATTCCCACCAGGATCATATTCTCCCGTCGTGACGGATTGCGGTCGGGCATGGTGTTTGAAAAAGCCGGGGAAAGGCGGCGGCAATTACTTTTTGAATACCGGGGGCATGGGCTGGCTGCCCGCCGGACCGCCCGTCATCTGCTGGAGACAATCCAAGGGTCAAAAGCCGCCGGCGCGACGTATTTTTTCCGGAAATTCGTGCGAAAATTCCCGGCCGAGGCCCGCATTTACTGGATTGTGCCGCTGGGGATTGTTTTCCACTTTGCCGCCACGCCTTTCCGCCCGCCGCCCCATGCATGAAATTCCCACCGCCACCCTGCACTTTGATCCTCCCTATGAGGGGCTGATCGGCGGGACGATCCTCCAAGGCTGGCTGGTGCCCAAGCGAGGCTGGCATTATGCCGATGTGCGGGCGGTGGCCGGCGCGGAAACATTCCCGGGGGTGTTTGGAATTCCCCGGCGGGATCTCGCGGAATTCTTCAAATCGGACCAGCCGTTTCTGCTGGCGGGATTTGCCATCACGCTGACCCTGCCGGCGGGTCGCCACCGCATGGTCTTCGAAGGACTCACCCTCGACGGAAAGTGGGAAACCCTGGACTCGATCGAGC
Organism: Lacunisphaera sp.; assembly: GCA_035260745.1. Taxonomy (GTDB): domain Bacteria; phylum Verrucomicrobiota; class Verrucomicrobiia; order Opitutales; family Opitutaceae; genus Lacunisphaera. The sequence goes on from DATFUQ010000103.1 coordinate 2,144, forward strand.
GCGAGGTGACAGCGGCCGAGGCGACGCCGGATCCATCCGGCCCGGCCCCGGTGGACACCGTCCAGACCGGCGAAGCCTTGCGCGTGCTGCTGCGCCGCATGGGGGACAACCTGCTTTCACCCGCGGCCGCCGCCACCACCATCATCCGGGAAACCCCCGGACGCCATCACTTGCGTCACCCCCACCGGCCCTTCCACGGACACCTGGACCAGCCGCACACGCGGGCGCGCTCGCTTTTCGGCCGGACGCCGCTCACCGGCTGGATTTTCCATGAGAGCCTGCCGATCAAGCGGGTGTTTGCGACGACGGACCTGCAGGCGGTGCAAAACCTGCAGTTCGGCCGGGAAACCCCCTTTCTGGCCGGACGCTCGATCGCCTGCGCCCGGTCCACCCATTGCGGCTACGATGGATTTCTCGACCTGCCGGCGCAGCTCCCGCAGCCGGTCTCGGTGCGGGTTTATGCCGAGCTGGAAGATGGCAGCTGGCATCTCGGCTCCGTGGCCCGCTTTGCCGCCACCGATCACGAATTTGCAAAACAGCCTTTCCCCCCGTTTTCGCCGCTGACCTTCTGGCGGGCATGGCGGGCCCTGGACCAGGCGATCAAGGCCCGCGGCTGGCGCGCGCCGGCCGGCCCGGCTTCGTGGAAAACCGTCGGCACGGTGTGG
>DATFUQ010000104.1:0-8043 GCA_035260745.1 Lacunisphaera sp.
CTCGATCGTCCAGTTCACCCTGTTCACCGAGCTGCGCGACTGGCTGATCTTCTACGCCTGCTTCTCGACCGCCATGTTCGGCGCCGCGTATTTCATTCTGCCGCGCCTGACGGAGCGCGAGTGGCGCTCGCCGCTGCTGGTCAAGGCGCACATCGGCGCCACGGTGCTCGGCGGCTTGCTGCTGACGGCCGGCCTGACCTATGCCGGCTGGCACCAGGGCCACCTGCTCAACAATGCCACGGTGGAGTTTACTGACGTCACCAAGGCCATGCTGCCGTGGTTCGCCTTCCGCACCGCCGGACTGGCGCTGCTGTTCGCCGGTCATGTGGCCTTCTTCATCAACTTCTTCTTCCTCGCCTGCCCGATTAACTCGAAAAACACGGCCATCGCCACGTTCCGCGCCCCGCCTGCCCTGGAGGTCGTGAAGCCATGAAAAACGGACTCGCCCTTTTCCTCGGCGTCTTCGCCACCCTCGCGCTCTCCTGGGCCGGCCTGCTGCTGAACGCGCACCATCAGCTCGGCGGGCTCAGCCAGTTCAAGGATCCGGTGGACGACACCCTCTACCCGCAGCCACGCTCCGGCCTCGCCGACTCGGGCCGGCTCGTTTACCAGGATCTCGGTTGCGTCACCTGCCACACCCAGCAGGTCCGCCAGGAAGGCAGTGGCGGCGACATTGAGCGCAAGTGGGGCGAGCGCGGCAGCTACGCCCGCGACTACCTCCGCGACACGACCGTCTTCATCGGACAAAGCCGGATCGGTCCCGACCTGCGCAATGTCGGCGCCCGCGCCTACGCCGATGCGGAGTTCTTCTATAAAATCCTCTATGCCCCGCAGTCCGTCGCCAAGGGCACGAACATGCCGGCGCATACTTTCCTGTTCGATGTGCACCCGGTCGCCGGCCGCCAGCCCTCGGCCCATGCGCTGACGTTGCCCAGCAAGTTTTCACCCGGCACCGGCCTCGAGGTCGTGCCCACCCGTCGCGCTGAGGCCCTGGTCGCCTACCTGATGAGCTTGAAGGACACCTACGATTATCCTACCGAGCGCGAACGCAACGCCCCCGCATCCGAGCCCAAGGAGGGAGGCCACTAGCATGAGCGCGACGCCCGACAGCAATTTCCGCCTGGAACAGGCCTGCGCCAGCGACGACAGCATCCAGCAGGTTCACGCTCAGCTGCAGAAGACGAAGCCCGAGAAGACCAATGGTTACTCGATGCTCCCGCTGGCCCTGCTCGGCCTCATGTGCTCGGCGATTTTCTTCGGCTCGATCTACCTGGCGCACTATTCCCTGCGCTTCGACCCGCTGGTTTACAACGAGCACGCCAATCGTGCGAAGCCCGGTGCCGCCAAGGTCGTCGCACTGACCCGTGCGCAGCTGGGCAAAAAGGTTTTCAACATGACCTGCATCACCTGCCACCAGGCCACCGGTCTGGGCCAGGCCGGGCTTTATCCACCGCTCGTTGGTTCAGAGTGGGCGTTGGGCGATCCGGAACGCGTCGTCCGGATCGTGCTCCACGGCCTCAACGGCCCGATCACGGTCAAGGGCACGGTAAACAACAATGTCATGGCGCCCTTGGGTGAGACTTTGAAGGACGAGCAGATTGCGAATGCCATTTCTTATGTCCGCTCCGAATGGGGCAATAACGCTTCCGAGGTTGAGCCCGAGATGGTCGCCAAGGTCCGCGCGGAAACCGCCTCCCGCAAGACCTACTGGACCGCCGAGGAACTTTTGAAGATCGGGAAATAAACCGATCCTCTGACTGCGAACACAACAAAAGGCCGGGCTACCGCCCGGTTCTTTGTTTTAGAAGATGGTATTCGTTGTCGGGTTAGCGGCCACCCGGCTTGAACATGCCGCCGAAATCAGGCATCTGAAATTTGTTGTAGCCGGCCGGTGGCAGGAAGAGTGAATCCGGCAGCGAGCCGGGTTCGATCTTGGTGGCCTCCATCTTGTAGGATTCCTTGCCCTTGGCATCGTGCGAAATCACGCGCAACGGGAAGCCGCCCTTGCCCTTGAGCACCGCCTCCCACGGTGCCGCCGCGGGGCCGCCGCCCCGGCGACCAAACGGACCACCGCCACCACCGCCGCTGCTCCCCATGCCCATGAACGTGCCCAGGCCCGAGGCGACCCACATCTCGGTCACCGTGCCCTTGTCCTTCACGAGGAGTTGCTCGCATTTATAGCCGAGAATGGTGTCGGTCTTGCCGGTGACCTCGATGTCCGCGGTGCTCTCGCCCTGCTTGGCCATGGCCTGCTCGACCGGCTTCTTGATCGGCATCACCATATACATCTGCTGCTCGGGCATCAGCACCAGCATTTCGAGCTTTTCCATGTCCATGATGTTCGCCATGGCCTTGCCCTCTGTCTCGATGTCCATGCGAAGCTTCTGACCCTTCATGGAATAGTTGAGGGTCTGGGTGCGGCCCTTTTCGGTGGTGATGGCGAGGCTCACTTTGCCCTCGAAGGCGTCGGCGGCGACGAGTGCGTTAGCCTCGGCGGCGAAGGTGTGCGCGGCGGTCAGCAGGCCGGCCACGGCGAGAATGCGGAGTAGAGGGTTCATGCCGGCCAGCCTAGGGGTTCCGGGCCCGGATTCAAGCCGGCGTTGAACGGCATTGCCACGGGCCGGTCACGGCTAAATCCTCCCATCATGCCCTCCGAGTTCAGCATCACGCGCCGGGTCGAGTTTCACGAGACCGACATGGCCGGCATCATGCATTTCGCCAACTTCTTCCGCTGGATGGAAACCTGCGAGGCAGACTTCTACCGCTCCCTTGGTCTGCCGCTCATCTCCTTCGTGCCTGGGCAGGTGGTCGGCTGGCCGCGGGTCAACGTCAGTTGCGCCTACCGCGCGCCGCTGCGGTTCAACGACACCGCCGAGGTGAAGCTTTTCATCAAGAAAATCGGCACGCGCTCGGTCACGTATGTCTTTCATTTTCGCAAGGGAGCCGAGGTGATCGCCACTGGCGAAATGACCGCGGTCTGCGTCTCATCCGACGCCCAAGGCGCCATGGTGGCGCAGCCGATCCCCGCCGTCGTCCGCGCGAAGCTCTCGGTCGCCCCCGCGTCGGCCTGGGCTTAGGGCAGGGGCGAGGCGTTTCACTCCAACAGTCCCGCCGATGCTTCCCCAGTCCAGCTCCGAGCCACTAAGTATACTATTAGTTGGCATCAGTTGGTGCGAGCCGATGTCAACTAATAGTATACTTAGGCTTGGGGGCAGTATCCCGGAGGAGAACGAAGGTGATTGCGACGACCGGCGGCCTATGTGGAGTAGGGCGGCTGGGATTCGCCCTTGGCGGAGAGAGCGAATATCTTCACGGCCTCGGACTTGCCTTTGACCTTCACGTCGCCGAGCGGGCGGGCCGGGGACGGGTTTTTCATCGCACGGAGGGTCGCCTCGCTGACGATGATGGGCGTGGCATAAGCGGGATCCTTGGTCAGGGCCTCAAGCCGCGAGGCGAGATTCACGCCGTCACCGATGACGGTGTAGTTGAGCCGGGTCTTGGAACCCATGTTGCCGGCGACCACGCGGGCGGTGTTGATGCCGATGCCGAAGGCGAGGGCGGGCTTGCCCTCGGCGACAAGCTCCCGGTTGAGTGTGTCGAGGGCCTGGGCCATGTCGCGGGCGGCGGCGATGGCCTTGCTGGCGGACTGGGCGTCGCTGATGGGGGCGCCGAAGAGCGCCATGATCGCATCGCCGATGTATTTGTCTATGACCCCGCCGTGCCGCTCGATGATGATGCTCATCCGGTCGAGGTAGCGGTTGAGCAAGGCGAGCAAATCCGCGGGCAGCATCTTCTCACCCATGGTGGTGAAATCCCGCAGGTCACAGAAGAGGATGGTCACCTCGCGTTCCTCGCCGCCGAGCTTGAGGTCGGACTGCAGCAGTTGCGTGGCGATCTCCGGGGAGACGACCTTGCCGAGCAAATCGCGCACGCGGTCGCGCTCGGCGAGGCCGGCAGTCATGAGGTTGAAAGCGGTGGCCAACTGGCCGAGTTCATCTCCGCGCTTGAGGGTGATGCGCCGGGTGTAGTCGCCGGTGGCGACGTGCCGGGTGTGGGCGGCCAGTTGCTGCACGGGCTGGCTGACGCCGCGCGCAATCCACAGCGCGGCCAGCGTGGCGGCGGCCAGGGCGGCGAGGGAGATGCCGAGCACGGTTTTCTCCAATTCCCGCGCCGGCGCCAATTCGGCCCGCAAGGAGCGCTGGAGGGCGATGGTCACCGGCGCCTCGCCGAGCATTTCCAGCGATTCGAAAAGCGTAACGTAGGGCTCGCCGCCGAGCGGCACAATGGCGCTGTCGCGGGCGGCGTCCTTTGCTGGAACCTTCGTGCCCAGGATTTCCCGGGCGAGGCCGGGGGCAAGGGTGGTGGACAATATCCGGTGATCCGGCTCATCCGGGTTGGAGGCAAAAGTGAGTTCCAGCAGCGTCGTGTTCTTGATCGCCTGCGCAAAAGCCTGGTCGATGGGGTAGGCGAGCCCGAACCATCCCGCGACATTCGGGTAGGGCGCATAGAGCGGCACCACCACCAGCACGTGCAACTGGCCGCTAAGATAGGAATAGCCGGGCGCCTGCTCCATGTCCGCCGCCGCGGCCTGCTGGATCAGGAATTTGAATGGGCCGACGTTTTCCTCCCCGAGCTCCTTATTGCGAACGCTGACGGCGAGGATTTCCCGATCCGCGGAAAACAGGGTGATGACCGGTGGCTTCGCATTGTGGCTGAACTTCAACCGGTCCGCATAGCTGTCCAGCGTCGACCGGAGGGTTTCGCGATCCAGCGGATCCTGCATGATCAGTTTCCGGATCTGATAGTCGTTGCTCATGACCCTGGCACTGCCGGTCAGGTAGTCGATGCGTTCATTCAGGTTTTCCCGGAAGATCCGCGCGCCCACCTTGAGATTCTGTTCGATGTGCTGGATGGCATTTTGCTCACTGGCCCGGGCAATGAGCAGGTAAACCGCCGCCAGCACCGCCGTCAGCAAGCCCAGCAGCAGGCAGACGAGGCGGGTGCTGAAGCGGTGGAATTGGAACCGGCCGGGCGTCATTCCGGGCTCAATAGTCGATGGATTTTCCACTCGGGGCCCGGCGAATGCGCTTGTCCGGCTTGAGAGCGACCGAAAATTCCAGGACGGCAGCCTGATCCGGGGCGGACGTGATCTCCTGCACCAAAGGCGCAGGGGCCCGGGGGTGCCAGACTTCCAGGCGGTAGCGTCCCGACGGCAAGGGTGGCAGGGCGGCAGCGCCGGTGGCGTCGGTTTTGGCGAAAAACGGCGTCGGAAGCACGACAATGTAAGCCACCATCCAGTCGTGGATATTGCAGCCGATGGTGACGACCCCAGGAGTGTCGAACACGACCGATTGCGAGGCGCCGGCCTGGTAAAGCGGAATCTCAAATCGCTTGGGTTTCGAGAGGGAATAGATGTGATGCTGCACCGTGTCGTGGTTGGGGAAATTCACCGTGGCCCCGACTTGGATGGCGGTGACATAGGGGCGGAACTCCTGATCCTTCTGCTCGATCTGGGCCACTTCGCCGCTGGTGACGGCGGGCGCGGCATGATCCAGTGGCGTGGCCGAGACCACGGCATCCGCGACCGGTTTGCCATCCAGCGTGGTGCGGACGATGACCTTGACCGAATCGGCCGCGTGGGCGGCCAGTCCCAGCAAGCCGGCGATCACGATGGCATTGGACCGGACACGCATGATCAGAATCGTTGGACGTAGCTGAGGGAGATAAGCCCGGTCCGATAACTCTCACCCCGGCCGACCACCGAGGTTTGCTCGAAGCGGAGGGGCAGGGAGCGGTTGCCGCCGAGCGCGGGCGAGATCGAAAACCATAGCGTGTCAGCGTGCGCATCGATGCTGTAGGCGTTCCAGTTCGGGCCAAAAGTCGAAATTTCAGTGGTGTTCTTCCAGATATCGAAAACGTAGGGGAAGGCGGCTCCGCTGCCGCCGAGCCAGGCGTAGGTCAACTGTTCGCCCCACTGCCGCCGGAGGCCGGCCGCCAGCTGCCACCGCTCGGAAGCATCATAGCGCGCCTCAAGGGACAGCCCGCGATTGTGGTAATCGTAGGCCGGCGCCCGTCCGTCGTTGCGCAAGTATTCGGCGGCCAGCACGGTTTGCCAGGAATCATCCCAGCGCTTGGTCCAGGACAGGCTGGCAATCAGGCGGGTGCTGTTGCGCTGGGCCTCGCGGTAGCTGTTGCCCGTGTAGGACAATTCCGCCCGGAGGGCGGGCGCCAGGGGGCCCAAGCCAAATTTGCGCCGCGCCGAGAACTGCACCCCGGCAAGCACGCGATCCAAGCCGTCATATTTTGGGCAGGATTCAAACCCCGCATTCGCGTCGAATTGCAGCGACACATCGCGGGATACTTGGCTGCGCCACTCGGCGACGCCGGTGACGTCAAAAAGCGCCGCGGCGTGGGCCGCGACAATGTCGGGACTGCGCGTGATGTTATCCGTCCAGCTGGCCGAGGCGCTGGCGCTCATCACGGGGCCGGCCGCATTCGCATTTTTCACGCCCAGGCAAAACACGGCAGTGAGTATGGCGATGCATGTCTTCAAAGCAGCTCCTTGATAACCCGCCAGACTGTTTCCGCAACCAAGCAATGACCCGCCGCCGTCGGGTGGATGCCGTCGGCCTGATTGAGGCTGGGCACGCCGCCGACGCCTTCAAGCAGGAAGGGGATGAGGGCGGTATGATTTTTCCTGGCCAGCTCGGGATACATGGCCGCGAACTGGCTGGTGTAGTCCGGTCCGAGGTTGGTTGGAATCTGCATGCCGGCGAGGACGATGACCACGTGCGGATCCTTGGCGCGGATGCGGTCAATCATGGCTTGCAGGTTTGAGCGCGAGGTCTCCAGCAGTATGCCGCGCAAGCCGTCGTTGCCCCCCAGTTCGAGCACAAAAATATCCACCGGCTGCCGCAGGATCCAGTCGAGCCGGCGCAGCCCACCCGCCGTGGTCTCGCCGCTCAAGCCGGCATTGACGACCCGCCACGACCGGCCGGCCGCGTCGAGCTTCCGCTGGATCAGCGCGGGGAACGCCTCGTCGGCGGACTCCAGTCCGTAGCCAGCGGTCAGGCTGTCGCCGAAAAAAATCATGGTTTTGCTCTCAGCGGCGTGAGCCGCGACTGCGAGGCACAACCAGCAGGCGAATAACCACCCATGGTGCCGGATGGCCGCTGGTCTAATGAACGTGGCGTTTGGACCGGGGTTGACTCGCTTTTGTGCCATATCGTGTGTTTTGTCCTGACCAAACCATGTCTGCCCAAACCATCCTAAAAGTCGAGCGCCTGACCAAGACTTACCCGACGGCAGCCGGCCCCCTGACCGTCCTGCACGACGTCTCCTTCGCCCTCGAGCCGGGCGGAACCTGCGCCATCGTCGGCCCCTCCGGCAGCGGCAAGACCACGCTCCTCGGCCTGTGCGCCGGGCTCGACCGGCCGACCGGCGGCAGCGTGCAGCTGGCCGGTCGCGAGATCGGCGGCCTGGACGAGGACGGCCGCGCGCGCGTGCGCAACGAGTCGGTCGGGTTTGTCTTCCAGAACTTCCAGCTCATCCCGACGCTGACCGCGCTGGAAAACGTGCTCGTGCCGCTCGAGCTCCGCGGCGAGGCGGGGCAGGAAACGGAGGCGCGGGCGCTGCTCGAGCGCGTGGGGCTCGGCGATCGCGCGGACCACTATCCCGTGCAGCTCTCCGGCGGCGAGCAACAGCGCGTGGCGCTCGCGCGGGCGTTCATGAACGAACCAAAAATTTTATTTTGCGACGAACCGGTCGGAAATCTCGACGGCGAGACGGCGCAGGCGATGATCGAGCTGATCATCGGCCTCAACCGCGAGATGGGCGCGACGCTCGTGCTCGTGACGCACGACCTCGACCTCGCGAAGAAATGCCACCGCGTCATCCGGCTCAAAGGCGGGCTGATGATCAGCGATGAGATGATGTGAGCGCCGGGTGAACGCGCACTGCGAACGATGAGCTTCATTCTGAAAATGGCCTGGCGGGACTCGCGCGCTTCGCGGCGGCGGCTGGCGCTCGTGTCGGTGTCGGTTG
>DATFUQ010000105.1:0-2015 GCA_035260745.1 Lacunisphaera sp.
CTTCAACCGCGACAGTGGCGCCGCCACCGGCCAGCGCCACATCCGTGGCGGCCGGGCCAACGTGCGCCGGGCGCTGTATATGGCGGCACTCACCGCCACCCGCTGCAACCCGGTCCTGCGGCCGTTCTATCAGCAGCTCCGAGCCCGCGGCAAGGGCCACCGCGTCGCCATCACCGCCGTCATGCGCAAGCTCCTGGTTCATCTCAACCAGCTCATGCGCACACCTGAAGTAATGCTTGCTTCACAACACAGCTAATCCGTGGCAAAAAACCTGATCCAATTGGTGTTTATTCGTGTCAATTAGTGGTCACCCAGTCCGTTTTTTAAATCCCAACCCTCAACCCTCATGAAAAAAATCCTGTCCCTCCTCGCCGCCGGCCTCGCCGGCGTTGTGCTCGCGTCAGCCGCGCCGCGCGCCATCACCATCGGCGTCGTCGCCAAGTCCCAGGGCAATCCCGTCTTCCAGGCCGCCCGCACCGGTGCCATCGACGCCGCCAGGGAACTCAGCGCCAAGCTCGGCCTGAACATCAAGATCGACTGGCGCACCCCCAACGAGGAGGACGCCCAGAAACAGGCCGAGGCCATCGAGCAGCTCGTGCTCGCCGGCGCCGAGGGCCTCGCCGTCAGCTGCTCCGACGCCAACAAGCTGACCGACGCCATCAACCGCGCCGTGAACAACGGCGTGCCGGTCGCGACCTTCGACTCCGACGCCCCCGCCTCCAAGCGCTTCGTCACCTACGGCGTCGACGACCTCCAGTGCGGCATCCAGACGATGTCCGAGCTGGCCAAGGTGATGAAGGGCAAGGGTGTTGTCGCCATCCTCGCCGGCAATCCCAACGCCCCCAACCTCCAGAAGCGCGTGCAGGGTGTTCGTGACGAAGCCAGAAAATATCCCGGCATCACCATCCGCGACGTCTATTACCACAAGGAAACCGCGCAGGACGCCGCCGCCAAGGTCGAGCAGGTCATGCAGGCCAATCCCGACATCACCGGCTGGGCCATGATCGGCGGCTGGCCGCTTTTCACCGAGAACGCCCTCAAGTGGAAGCCCGGCACCGTGCAGTGCGTCGCGGTCGACGCCCTGCCCGCCCAGCTCGCCTACATCCGCAGCGGCCATGTCCCGGTCCTCCTCGCCCAGCAGTGCTACGAGTGGGGCCACCGCTCGGTCGAGCTGCTCATCGACAAGATCGTCTTCAAGAAGGACCCGCCCGCCGTGAAGGAGATCAGCGCGCTCATCCCGGTCACCAAGGCCAACGTGGACGAGTTCGGCAAAAACTGGGCGAAGTGGCTGCCGAATTGAGCCGCGGCTGAACCCATGCCCTTCCTCAAATTCCACGGCATCACGAAGCGTTTCCCCGGCGTGCTCGCGCTCGACGGGGTCGGCTTCACCGTGGAACGCGGCACGTGCCACGCCCTCATTGGCGAGAACGGTGCGGGCAAGAGCACGCTCGGCAAGATTCTCGCCGGCGTGCAGTGCGCCGACAGCGGCGAGATCCGGCTGGACGGCCGCGTCATCGCGCCGTGCACCCCGCTCGAGGCCCGCGAGCTCGGCATCGCCATGGTCCACCAGGAACTCGCGTTCTGCCCCAACCTCTCCGTCGCGGAAAATCTCTGCCTGGGCGATCTGCCGCGCCACGCGGGTTTCGTCAACCGCCGCGAACTCCGCGCCCGCGCCAAGGTCATGCTCGCGACCATCGGTGCCGCTGTCGATCCCGACGCCATCATCGGCACGCTTTCCACCGGCCGCGAACAGCTCGTGCAAATCGCCGCGGCGGTCGGCACCGGCGCCAAGGTCATCGTGATGGACGAACCCTCCAGTTCGCTCTCGGCCGCGGAGACCGCGGAGCTTTTCCGGCTGGTCCGCGAACTCAAGGCCCGCGGCATAACCCTCATCTATGTGTCGCACCGGATCGAGGAACTGTTCGCCATTTGTGACCGCATCACCGTCCTGCGCGACGGCCGTCATGTCGCCACCGAGCGCATCGCCGACACCACGCCGCACCGGGTCGTCACCC
>DATFUQ010000106.1:0-4667 GCA_035260745.1 Lacunisphaera sp.
GCCCGATTTCATTGAACAAACGCCGGAACGCAGCTGGAGCGGTCGAAGGCATGACTTGGTGACTATCCCGCCAATCCACCCTGAAAACAACGCCAAATTCGGCCTGCGTCCCGTCCGTTTTGCTGCGGCCGCGCTTGCCACCCCACAACTCCACGGGCTAGGTTCCGGTGCATGAGCGACTCCGCCCAGCCCACCGAACCAAATGGCGAGCTTGTCATCCGCACCATTGCGATGCCGGCCGACACCAACCCCAGCGGCGATATCTTCGGCGGCTGGCTCATGTCGCAGATGGATCTCGGCGCCGCCATCTACGCCCGCAACCTCTCGCGCAGTCGCGTGACCACCGTCGCCGTAGACGGCATGACGTTTCTCAATCCGGTCAGCGTCGGCGACATCGTCAACTGCCACGCCTCGCTCCTCAAGGTCGGCCGCACCTCGATGAAAATCGCGGTGGAGGCCTGGGTGCAGCGCGGGACCGACGGCAAGTTGCTGCGCGTCACCAAGGGCGTGTTCACTTACGTCGCAATCGACAAGCGCGGCCGGCCGCACAAGGTGCACCACGACTGAGCCCGCAGTCCGGTCATTTCCCGGCCGGCACACTCGCCCCCCGGTTGACGCCATGGTGGCATCCGCCCAGCTTGGGCGGCCTTGTCCTCAAAACCACATACGCACGGTGACATCAGGGGGGCGTTGTCCGCCACGGGCAGCTTCCTGCTGTGGGGCGTCTTTCCGCTTTATTGGAAGCAGATGCAGGGCGTGCCGGCCTTCGAGCTCATTGCCCACCGCATCACCTGGTCGCTGCTGTTCCTGCTCGCCCTGCTGGCCTGGCAGAAAAATTTCAGCGTGCTGCGGCCGGCCTTCACCGAGACGCGCCTCTTCGGACTGAACCTGCTGAGCAGCCTGCTGCTGGCGGTCAATTGGACGGTCTATGTGTGGGCGGTGAACAACGGCCATGTGATCGAGTCGAGCCTGGGTTATTTCCTCGTGCCGCTGGTCAATGTCGCGCTCGGTTCCCTGCTTCTGCACGAAAGGTTGCGGCCGCTGCAATGGGTGGCGATCGGGCTGGCCGCGCTGGGAGTCGCCCTGCTTTTGTTCCGCGTGGGCCATGTGCCGTGGATCGCGCTGGCGCTGGCGTTCACCTGGGCCGGCTATGGCCTGCTGAAGAAAAAATCCGCGCTCGGCTCCATCGCCGGCCTGACCGTCGAGACCATCCTGCTGTTTCCTGCCGCCGTGGCGCTGCTCCTCTGGTGGCACCACACCGGGGTCGGGGCCTTGGGGCGGGTGGATGCGCGCACCCATGTTTTTGTGCTGGCCGCCGGCGTGGTCACGGCCGTGCCGCTGCTGCTTTTCGCCTACGGGGCGCAGCGCATCCGCCTCGCCACGCTCGGCCTGCTGCAATACCTGGCCCCCACCGTGCAATTTTTGATCGGGCTGTTTGTCTATCACGAGGCGTTCGACACGGCCCGCCTGCAGGCCTTCGCCCTGATCTGGTGCGGGCTCGTGCTCTACAGCACCGACAGCCTCTGGGCGCAGCGCCGGCTGCTGTTCAACGCGGCCTGACTGTCCAGGCAACAAATTCTTGTCGGCTTCAGACGGGCCCACTAGCCATGCGGGTGAAATTACCCTTATGAAATGCCTCCGCCGGCTTACGACTCGCTGAAATCAATCAGCTCCATCTCGAAGACCAGCGTGGCGCGGCGCGGGATGCGGGGCGGCTTGCCCCGGGCGCCGTAGGCCATTTCCGGCGGCACGATCAACAGCCAGCGCTCGCCCTTGTGCATCTTCTGCAGGGCCTCATCCCAGCCATCGATCAGCGCCCCGCGCCCAACCAGAGACTTGAGCGGATGCTCGGCATCGGGGGTTTCGTCAAACACCGTGCCGTCCAGCAGCATGCCCTTGTAGTGCACGCTGACCATCATGCCCGGCACCGGGCTCGGGCTGTCCTTCGGCGCGGGCTTGAGGATGATGTAACGGAGACCCGTGTAGGTGCGCTTGGCGTCGGGCCATTTTTTTTCGACCACGTCGCGATCCTCGGGCGGCAGCTTCTCGCGCTGAGCGTGCAAGGGCGCGGCACCCAGGCCGAGCAAGGCCAGCGACAACAAGATCAAACGTCTCAGGGAAGTCGTGTTCACGGTTTTTTCTGGGGAGGAATGACGCGAAAAATAAGCGACGGTTCCTTTACCGTCGAGGATTGTTCGGTGGCCGCGGCGAGGGTCTTGCCCGGCTTGATTGTCGGTGCTTCCGTTGCCGGGGCGGGCGGAGTGCCCGCGGTGGCCGCGGATTTTACGACCGGTGCCGGGGCCGGCTGGGTCGCAAAACCGCGTTCGATCAGCTCGATGGTCTTCAGGTCGCGGGTTTTGGAGTCCGGACTGCCCATCACCACGACGATCAGGCGGCGATTGTTGCGCTCAACGGTGGCGGCGAGGCAATAGCCGGCGCCCTTGGTGTAGCCGGTCTTGAGGCCGTCCACCCCGGCAACTTTGCCCAGCAGGTTGTTGTGGTTGTTCATGTCGATGACCCGGTCCGGCGTGCGCCGACCTTCGCCGAACTTTCGCTGACGGACCCCGGTGTATTTGGTGACATCGGTTTCCAACAGCAGGTAGCGGCTGAGCAGCGCATAGTCGCGCGGCGTGCTCAAGTCGCCATCCGCGATGCGCCGGCCGACCGGCGGCAGGCCGTGGGCCGTGCGAAAGGTGGTGTGCGTCAGGCCCAAGGCGCGGGCCTTGGCATTCATGAGTTCGACAAAGGCCGCGGGGGAACCGGCGACGGTGCGACCGAGGGCCTGCGCCGCGTCATTGGCCGACTGGATCATCATGGCGTAGATGAGCTCCTCGATGGTGAACGTCTCCTTTTCCTTCAGCCAGACCTGGGTTCCACCGATATCCGCGTCGGCCGCAGTGACGGTGACCGGAGTGGCGAGGGTAAGCGTCCCGTTCGCCAGGCGGTCGTGCAGCACGGCGAAAGTCATCAGCTTCGTCATGCTGGCCGGCGGCGTGACGGCATCGGCGTTGTCCTCAAACAGCACCCGGCCGGTGTCCGCCTCGGTGATGATCGCGCCAAGGTAGGCCGGAGGGACGGTCTTCGCGCCCGCGGACGCGAGGATGACGCCGAGGAGGAGTATGACAGTGGCCGGATGCCCGCGGAGATTGGTCATGAAAAGTAAGGCGCCAAGGGAGCCATCCCGGCGCGGCCGTGCAACCAAAATTCCCGCCAGTGCCGGCTTGCGACACCAGGGGCCCGCGATTAACCACTGTTTGCCATGTCCCTCCCCCTCGTCGCCATCCTCTGCCCCCGGGAATTCAAGTTCAGCGATCCCGCCGCCACCGTCGAACATGGCGTGCTCGACGGCACCGCCGAGGTGCGCACGCTGCCGCTGGATTTCAACGGGCAGATCCCCGCCGAGGCACTGGAGGCCGACGCGCTCATTCTCTGGCACGGCCCGCTCGTCAACGATGATGTTATCGCGCGGCTGAAGCGCTGCCGCGCCATCATCCGCAATGGCGTGGGCTACGACACCGTGGATATCAAGGCCGCCGCCGCGCACGGCATCCCCGTGTGCAACGTGCCTGACTACGGCACCGAGGAGGTGGCCGACCACGCCATGACGCTCGCGCTCGCGCTGTGCCGGCAGATTTTCCCGCTCGACACGGAGGCCAAGCGGCTGGGCTGGAAAATCACCTCGGATACGGCCGCGCGGATACGCCGGCTGAGCACGCTTACCTTCGGCATCATCGGGCTCGGCGCCATCGGCACGGCCACTGCGCTGCGGGCAAAGGCATTCGGCTTCCGCGTGGTGTTCTACGATCCGTATCTGCCCCGCGGCACGCGCAAGGCGCTGGGCATCGCGCGCGCGGAGTCGCTCGATGAGTTGCTCCGCGCTACCGACGTGGTCTCGATTCACTGTCCCTCGACCGACGAGACACGCGGGATGATCGGTGCACGGGAGGTCGCGTTGCTGAAACCGTCAGCTTTTCTGGTCAACACCGCGCGCGGCGACATCGTGCAAAAGGCCCCGCTTTTCGCCGCCCTGCGCGAGGGCCGGCTGGCCGGCGCCGGGCTCGACGTGGTGGAAAACGAGCCGCTGCGCACCGCGGAAGAAGCCGCGACGCCCAACCTGATTGTCACCTGCCACGCCGCGTTCTGCAGCCCCGAGGGCATGATCGAGATGCGGACGACTTCGGCCAGGATTGCCCGCGCCGCGGTGCGCGGTGAACCGGTGTGGAACCGGGTGAACTGAGAGCGCGCCCTACCCTTTGATGGCCGGATGTGCGGCCACGAGCGCGAGCGCCGCGCGAAGGAGCGTTTTGCCCGGCTCCATCCGGTGCCAGGGCGAAGCCCCCGACGGATGTGGCAGCGGAATGCAGTCCATGGCGTGGCCGCGGAAATCGATGCGAAATTTTTTGCCAATGATGTCGTTCAACGGTGCGACTGGCAGGAATTGATTGATGGCGAGCTTGCCGACCGGCAGCACAAGCTGCGGTTTCAGCAGCTTCACCTCGCCCGCGAGCCAGCGGGAGCAGTTGGCAATCTCCTCCTCGTCGGGCACGCGATCACCGCCGGTTTCCTTCTTGCCCGGGAAGCAGCGGCAGACGGCGGCGAAATAGACGCGGTCGCGCGTCTCGTCCTCGGTCCAGCCGAGGGCCTCGTGAAACCACTTGAAAAGCGTT
>DATFUQ010000107.1:0-10317 GCA_035260745.1 Lacunisphaera sp.
CGATCACACCGTCGGCGGTGCCAAATGGACCGACCTTACCCTGGCTGCCGACGGTAACCGCCGAGCCGCCGGTGGCGGCATAGCCAAAGATATCCGCATTATTAACGCCAATTGATCCCACGGCAACGGAGATACTGCCCACAGACCCGTTGTCTCTCTTCGTGGCGGCGCTGTAGGGAATAGCGGGATCAACCACCAAGGGGGTGGGGTCGGAATTCCAACTGTCCACCGTGGCGCCGTTGCCATTGAAGGTGATTGATGTCTTGGCCACCAGGCCGTTGGCGAACTTGGAGGCTTTCTTCAGCGAGACCTCGATCCATTTCTCAATGGGCGCGCTGCTGACGCCGCCGAGAGTGACGGTGGAGCGCGCGATAATTCTCGGTGCAACAACCCCCGTATAATTGTAAACATAGACCCGCACGACGCCGGTGGCGTTCTGGTCGAAGGTATATCCGGTCCATTTGCGCCACGCGCTGGAACTGCTGGTGGTGCCATCGTTGGTCCAGCCGGGCCAGGAGTAGGTGTCGTCCGCCACCATTTGGTTGATGGCATACATGGCTTCCTCCAGGCCGTTTTCCGCGAGATTGGCCGCCCCGTTGTTGTAGAGGGCGCGGTTGGATATTGTCTGACTTGCCAAGCCCAGCTTGATGTAACTGGCGATGGAAATGCCAATGACGGCGCAAAGGAGCATGGCGACGATCAGCAGAGAGCCGCGCGCTTTGGCCCGGGGCCAGCCGGGGGTTGGGTGACGGGAATGGGGGATTGCATTCATGGGTGGAGTCTCCTTCAGGCGGTGACTTTTTTGTTGCGCAGGATGAAACGGGCGGAAAGCACGGTGTTGGTGGCGGCGACGACGGTGGTGCTGGTGCGGGACGCTTCCAGGGAGATCTGCAGCTGCTTTGTGGTGCCGTTGGCTGCCGTGAGATCACTGCTCGTAGCCAACGGGATTGCGTCGGTGTTGATTTTATAAGCGCTGAACGCAAAGGACGTGATTCCGCTGACCAATATCTTGGTGGAGGTGGCGTCCTGGCGGCTGAAGGTCTTGGCGCTCGTGCTGTAGGCGTAAACCACCGGGAGACTGTTCACGGTGAGTGTCAGGCTGGTGTTGTCGCTGCCCCAAGTGACCGCGCTGGCCTGGCGGGTGTCTTCGGCGAAATACTCGAGGGCCTTGCGGGCCTGTGCCTCCATGTCGTTGTAGTTTTGGACGTTCGCGCCGCTGCGGCCGATGAAAAGGAACGTGGAGAGAACGCCGGCCAGGATGAACGACGAGAGGGCCGCGCCGATCATGAGCTCCACCAGTGTGAAGCCGGCCCGGCGGTTACGGCCGGGCGAGAGTATAATAGTAGTCATATAATCCGTTTTTGGCATACATGGATCGAAAGGAGCGGGTGTGCTGGCGGCCGTCGTAACCTTTCCACGACACTTCGATGTTGATGTTCATTACGTCGCTGGGGCGGGTGGAATCAGCCGTGACGGTGCGGGTGATGGTGAATTTGTCGGCGATATCGGGGTTACTGCTGAAGTAAGCGGCACCGTCGAACATCTCGACGCCAGCCGGGCTGCCGGAGGGAAACGGGGTCACTGTGTCGGTGGCGGTGCTCAAGGCAGTGATGCTGGTCCAGCTCATCAGGCGGAGCCGTTCCATTTCGCTCTGTAGGATCTGGGACGCAAGGGTGGTGCCCCGGGCGAGGTCGATGTTTTTGAAACCGACCTGCATGGCGACGATCGATGTGGCGATGCCGAAAGCCATGACAAATGACGCCATGGCCACCTCGAGGATGGTGAAACCGGCATTGACGCGGCACCGGGCCGGCGGGGTGCGCCCTTGGCGGGCGGAGCACATAAGTTGCATCCCGCCACCATAGCTGCATTTCCTCCGGCGCGTAACAGGCGATAAGCCCAGTATTTCGGCCCTATTGCGGCTAGGGCCGTATGGCCCTCTGGCTCCTGGCCCAACGGCCGGGCTGAACCGGGTGCCGGGTTTCCGTGCGCCTATGGGCGCCTTGAGTGCCTCGTCCCGCATCGGACCTTTGTGTTTCTTGTGGCCAATCCTCACGCCTTGGGTCCGAAGCGGCTCTTTGCGCGGTTCTTCTTCACCTTGCTGGCGGGCGCGACCTGGCCGTTCATCGCGATGTAAACCCCGGGCGGTAGCACCTGCAGCGCGCCGACGGCGCAGCCGAGGTTGAACACGGCGTCACTGTTGCGGAACCGCGCCGGCTGCATCGAGCCGGTGAGGACGATGACCTTGTTCTTCAGGCCCTCGAGTTTCGCCGCCGTGGCCGTCATCGTGTCCGTGCCGTGGGTGATGAGGATGAGCTTTTCCGGTGCGGCCGCGACGCGCTGCCGGATGAGCGCGCGGTCCGCGTCGGTCATGGCCAGGCTGTCCTTCTGCACGACGGATTCGACGATGAAGTCGAAGGTGACGTTCGACTCGCGGAAGACGGGCCCGACCTGGGGCTCGCCGACCTCGTAGGTGCTGGCGGCGTCGAAGTAGACCTTGTCAATGGTGCCGCCGGTGGCGATGACACGGATGCGCATGCCGGATGATTGCCCGGGCCCGGGCAGAAGTTCAAAGATTTTCGGGCGGATGGCTTCAGGCCCGGAAACTATTCAGTCGAAGCGGCGGGGGTTTCAATCGATGGACCCTCCCCATCCCGGTGGGCTACCAGCATTCGGGGCAGAAAAGGAATAACCAGCAGCACGACGGCGGAGCTGCCCGAGTTGAGCAAGATCATGCCCGTGAAGCTGTGGCCAATCTGCTCATAAATCCAGGATCCAATCAAATCAGAGCCCGAGACCGAAAGGCTGCCCAGGCTGAAGATGAGGGCATAGCCGAACGTGGCGAATTTCCTGGGCGTGGCGCGGGCCAGCAGGTCGAAGATCGGCATGAAGGCCAAGGCGGTGCAGAGCCCGTACAGGGCTTCGATCGCAATGGCGGAGCTCATCGACCGATAGGCAAAGTAAGCCAGCGATGAAGCCGCATGCAGGCTGACGCCCAGCCAAAGCAGCTTGCGGAGGGCGAGACGGCGACAAATTCGCATATAGAAGAGACTGCCCAGCAGCCCGACGGCCGCTGAGACGAAACCAAGATACCCGATATACTGCGGCGTGAATTTGAGCGTCTCACTCTGGTAATAAAACAACGGAGTCCCAAACCCGGGCGAAAACTTGATGAGCACCCAGAAGCCGGCGGCCGTCCAGTGGGTGCGGTGCCGGAACAGTTCCTGGAACTGCGCCGGGGTCCACCCGGGTTTGGCCTGCCCGGTTGCGCCGCCACTATTTTCCCGCAGCGTTTTCGCAAACAGCACGGCCAGCACGATCATGAGGGCGGCATTGATCAGGAAGCCATTTTGGAGCAGGCGCGCGGCGATCCAGCCTCCGACGAGCCCGGCCAGGAGCCAGCCCAGGCTCTCAGTGCCGCTGCGAACTGCGCTGATGCGACCGGTGGCGCCCAAGGCCTGGCCCACCTCCACGAGCATGCCGCCCAGCGTCGTATGCACCATCATCAGCGCAAAGTTGATGGCCATGACCAGCCACAGCATGGCCTGGTAGGTATTGGGTGCAAAGGTCAGGGCAAACCAGAGGCCGCCGGCCACCGCGGAAAAGGCGACCAGATATCCCTTCCGGCGGGTTCCTAAAAACCGCACGTGGTCGGCGAGCAAGCCGGCGAACGGCTTGCAATACCATGCGAGCTTGGTGATGAGAAAGAAACCGGCCAGCTGGGTCGCGGCCAGATGCACTTGGTCCTTGAGCAGGTAGCGGAGGGCCAGGCTGGCGATCCCCTCCCGATAGTCGCACAGCGTCAAAAACAGATACCCGGTCCCCACGAGAATCATGGCCGAACGCAACCGGGTGCTTTCGGGCTGGTCCTCGCGGCCGAACGAGAGGCTGCCCGCTTTGCCGGGCATCATGCTTGTCCGGCGGGTTCAACCACCACTCCGGCGGCGATCAAGCGGGTGTAGGTGGAGTCGTCAATGCCGAGTTCCGCCAGCAGGGCCCGGTTGTGCCCGCCCAAGGCCGGGGCACGGGAGCGGATCGAGCCGGGCGTGCCGAGCAGCCGGGGCACCACCGCGTGCATGGGAAGCGTCTTCGTTTCCGGGTCGGGGTAGTCGGCGATGATCTCGCGCTGGATGAAATGGGGATCCTCGATGATTTGGGATACGTCGTAGATCGGGCCGACAGTGACCTCGGCCTTCTCGAAGAATATGACGTTCTCCGCCTGCGTGTGCTGGCCGATGAAGGCGCCGATGATGGCGTCGAGTTCCTCCGCGTGCTTCACCCGGCCGGCATTGGTGCGGAAACGCGGGTCCTCAATGAGGTCGGCGCGGCCAATGGCGCGAAGGAGGCGCTCGGCCATGCTCTGGGTCGAGCCGGACACGGCGACATACTTGCCGTCCTTGCACCGGTAGGCGTTGCGCGGGGCGGAATTGGTCGAGCGGCTGCCCATGCGCGGCTTGACCTTGCCGGTCAGGCGGTAATTGGCGGCTTGCGGGCTGAGGATGGCGAAGAGCGGATCCAACAGCGGCAGGTCGATGACCTGGCCGCAGCCGCCGTTCTTTTCAATCTCGCGCAAGGCGATCATGACGGCCGAGGCACCGTAAAGGCCAGCGACACTATCAGCGAGATACATGGGGGGCAGCACGGGCTCGCGGTCGGCGAAGCCGTTGAAGGAGGCGAAGCCGGACATGCCCTCGATGACGGTGCCGAAACCGGGGCGCTGGCTGTAGGGGCCGTCCTGGCCCCAGCCGGAGATGCGGGTGATGACGAGCTTCGGGTTCAGCGCCAGCAGGCGGTCGGGGGCGAGGCCCATTTTCTCCAGCGTGCCCGGACGGAAACTCTCGATGAAGAGCGTGGCGGAGGGAATCAACCGGCGAACCAGGTCGATGGCCTCGGGTTTGCGCAGGTCGAGCGCCAGGCTTTTTTTGTTGCGCGAATAAATCTTCCAGTGCGTCGACACACCGTTGGTCTGCCAGGCACGGAGGGTGTCGCCCTCGGGCGGCTCGACCTTGATGACCTCGGCGCCGAAGTCGCCGAGGACCTGGGTCAGCACGTTGCCGGCAAAAAGCCGTGAGAGGTCGAGCACCCGGATGCCGTGCAACGGGCCGCGGGCGCCGGAATCGTAGTCGCGCTGTTTCAGGGGCATGACGACGGGATCACGAACCGGACGGCGGGAGCTGGCGGGCGATGGCGAGGACCGCACGGGCGTGCTTGATGAAGGGGGCATCGATCATCCGCCCGTCGACGGTGAACACGCCGGCGCTCGTTCGCTCGGCGGTATCGACGACGCGCCGGGCGAAGGCGATCTCGTCGTCGGTGGGACGGAAAACCTCGTTGGCCAGGGCGACCTGGCTCGGGTGGATGCAAGTTTTACCCAGGTAGCCGAGGCGTTTGGCGGCGAGAGCCTCAGCGCGGTAACCATCGGGATCCTTGATGTTCCCGCAGGCCGCGTCGCAGGCCCAGACGCCGGCCTCGCCGGCGGCCAAGCGGACGGCGAGCTGGATCTGGTGGACGGCCGCGGCGTCAGTGCGGTCGATGCCGAGCGGTTCGAAAAGATCCGCGAAGCCGAGTTGCAAGCCGGCGACGCGCGGGTCGGCGCCGGCGATCTCAGCGGCAAACCGGAGACCGCGGGGCGATTCGATATTGGCGAGGATTCCGATGGGCCGGGTCAGACCGCGCTCCGCCTCCAGGCGGGCGAGGGCCTTGGCCGCGGTGCGGACATCGCCGGCGGATTCCACCTTGGGCAGATTGAGCAGGTCGAGGCGCGCGCTGACGACGGCGGCGAGGTCCGCCTCGAAATGCGGCGTGGTCAGCCCGTTCGCCCGCACGATCAGGATTTTGGTGGACGCGACGAATTCGGGGGATTGCAGGGCCTGGCCGACGAGACGGCGGGCGTCGGCCTTGCCGTTCTCCGGCACGGCGTCCTCAAGGTCGAAGGACAAGGCGTCCGCCTGGCTCGCGAGGGCCTTCGGAAAAAGTTCCGGGCGGGAACCGGGGACGAACAGCTTGCTGCGCATGACAGGAGGATTACTTGCCATCGGCGGACTTTGCCGGCGGCTTCACCAGATAGAAGCGATATCCGTAACTGTAGAGCCCGGTGCGCAGGGTGTTCGCCGGCGGCAGTTCCTCGCCGGTCTTGAGTTCGACAAGTCCGGCGGTGTCGAGGCCGCTGAGGTTCACTTCGATCTGCTGGAAGCCGCGCTGAAAATTGAGCAGCACCAGCACGCGTTCGCCGCCATCGGGCGCGGTGCGCAGGAACGCATAATATTTATCGTCGGCATTGGTGGGCACCTGACGGCGGCGGCCGGTTTGCTGCAGGGCCGGATGGTCGCGCTTCAGGCGGAGCAGCCATTGCACCTCGCCGTCGGGCTCGGCCTTCATGGCGCACAGGTCGTAGCCGATAAGATCACCGAGGCCGATCTGCGTCGCGAAGGCCAGGTGCGGCGCCTCGCGCCGGGTGGGCACGACGGGATCCTGGAACGATAGCGCGGAGGCAAACAGGATGCCGCCGGCCTGCACGACCCGGTCATGCGAGTTGCGGAGCGCCGTTTCGATCGAGCGCGGATCACCGCTTTGAAATCCCTTCACGATCACATGGCTGCCGGCGACCCACCAGGTGCCAAGTCCGTAATCCTCGACGCTGTTCCACCCACCTTCCTCAATCCATGGCACCGGATCATCCGAGAACCCGCCTGCGCCTTCCCCTTGGATCCAGACGTTGCCGTAGGACGCCATCACGTCGGTGATCTGCCGCCGGTTCTTGCGCCAGTCGCTGTTGCTGTTCCAGTTGACCGCGTCCATCATGATGCCGTCGATGCCGGTGTTCATCCAGAAGCGGATGATTTTTTCGGCTTCCTGCAAAAATCCCGGGTTCGACCAGTCGTATTGCGGGAAACGGACATCGACGTCGTGCTCGTCTGCGCCGCCCCAGCGGGTCCAGTAATATTTCTTTGCGCGCCGGCTGTATTCCCAAAACCCGCGTCCGGGCGGGTTGAAAAAAATGTTCTGGGGCGGCGGCGGCGCGGTGCCGGTGTCGCTCCACACGAACCAGTGCGCCTCGGGGCTGTTGCGCGCCTCGCGCACGTCATCACAGGCCTTCAACCAGGCCGGGGCCTCCAAGCTGGAGTAGCCGAGGTTGTAGGAGATGGTCACGGCGAGTCCCTTGCCGTGGGCAACTTTCACCAGCCGGCGGAAGTCGTCCATGGTGCCCGCGTCGGCGCGGATGGCGTAGTGGTTTTTCGTGTCGAGCCCGCCGAAGCTGACCCCGCCGTCGGCGGGTGACACCACATGGATGGCGGAAAATCCCTGCGCGCGCACCTGCTCGAGTTTCGCCGTCATGCGCTCCACCTCCCGGATCGGGAGCAGCTCGCGTTCCTTCTGGCTCGGGCTGAGCACAAAATAGCGGCACGCCGAGGCTTTTTCCCACCAGCGGGCCGGCAGGCTGTTCCGTCCGGCATCGGCCGGAACGTTTGTCTGGCTGGCCTGTGCGAAACCTGCGACGGCTCCGAGCAAGGTGAGAAAGCCCAAGGCCAGCGAACGAGAGCGGGTTTTCATGGGCAGATGGGGTTGGTCGCAGGTCTCTGCGCGATTCAGCCGGCGTCGACCACGCAACGGAAGCCGAGCATGCCGCTGCGGTCCTTGCCGGGGGACATCAGCAGGTATTTGCCGTGCTGATCGAGCTGGTAGGCCTGGGGGAAATACCAGTGGGAAGTCTGCGGTTGATAGGAGCTGCCGCCGCGGAGCGCGGCGGCGCGGGTGTGCTCGTCCATGAATTCGTCGGTCCACTGCCAGACGTTGCCGACGAGATCCATGACACCAAACGGACTGGCGCCACCCGGGTGAGCATCGACGTCGTCGGGTGGAAGCAGCGTGCGGCCGCGGTTGGGTTTCGGCATATGCGCGGGATTCCAGTCGTTGCCCCACGGATAGAGGCGGCCGTCGGCGCCTTGCGCGGCGTAGTGCCATTCCCATTCGTGCGGCAGACGCTTGCCCGCCCACGCGGCGTAGACCCGGGCGTCCTCGAGCGAAACCCAGGTGACGGGCTTCCGCTCCCAGCCTGGTTGCGGGGCGCCGTTTTTCCAGTCGCGGAGGAAATGATGGTCGTCCTTCGGCCGGTAGCCGGACGCGTCGACGAATTTCTTGAAATCGGCGTTGGTGACCGGATAGCGGTCGAGGTGGAATGATTTCGCGGCCATCCGGTGCAGATGCGCGCGGCGCGCGGAATTTTCCCACGGATATTGGAAGTCGAGGCCCTGCCACGTGTAGCCCTCGATCTCGATGCCCGTGACCTTGAAGTCGAACTCGCCGGCGGGAATCGTCACCATGCCGGCGGGCGCGGTGGCGGCGGGTTTGGTCGGGGCAATGGGCACGATGTGCTGCGGGATCGCCTGCCAGATGTTGGAGAGGGACTGGAGCGGAACCTTGGTCAGCTCCTTCATGCGGGCGAGGAACGCGGGCAACCCGTCGACCTGCGCACCGCTCCCGACCGCGAGCACAGCACCGTAGCCGCGCGTCTCGAGGTTGAGGGCGAACACCGCGTGACCATCGGCCAGGCGCGGGGAAATTTCCCCGCCGTTCCAGACATCGTAGTAACGCCGGCCGTCGTGATGCGGCACACGCAGCTGGTCGCCGGTCAGGTCGTATTCGTTGCGGTTGACGATGGTCCAGAGCGTGGCGGCCGGCCCGGGGAACTTGGTGGCGTAGACGCCCGGCTGGAGCGCGGTGGCGTAGGGTTCCCAGTCCGGGCTGACGAAGAGGTCGGCGAACTTGCGCAGCAGAGAGGTGATGCGGCGCAGGGTCTCGGCGTCGCGCGGCGTGAACTGATTCCAGACGCCCCAGACGTTTTCCCAACTGGTGTAGCCGAGGCCGTTGAAGAAGATGAAGTGAAAGTCGTCCGTGCGGTCGCGCCCCCAGCGATTCTCGATGTTGATCATGTGGCGTGATTCGAGCCACTTGAGCTTGCTGACGGCCGGGACCACCTCGGTGGGGACCTGCTTGGACCAGCTCTGCAGATTCCACATCAGGCCCTCGTCGGCCAGCGGCACGGCCTCCGGCTGGAAGACCAGGGGATGGGCGATGGCATCGGCGGTTTCAAGAAAAGCGCGGGGCACCCCGCTGTAGGTGTCGCCGTTGACCCCGTCGGCCCCGAGGGCAGCGGCGAGCCGGACGACCGCGTCCCAGTGGGTTGTGCCGGTGGATTTGGTGCCATTGTCCCAGGGTGTCGTGGGGATGAAGACCCTGACGCCACGGCGGTGGAAATCCGCCACGACCTGCTTCAGGCTGGCGAGGCCGCCGGGCAGGTCGCTGGCGAGGTCAGTCTGGTTGCGGTCATCAATGCCGATGTTGGGATAAACATACCAGATCAGCACGCTGTCGATGCCGCCGTAGCGGCGCACGAGGTCGTCGAGGTATTTGTCGACGGTGTATTTCCCGGCGACTGGGTCGTAGAAATACCGGTCCTCGACCATCATCTGGGTGTGGACGAAGTTGCGCTGCGCCCACTGAAACTCCGGCCGCGCATAGTTGGCGCCGTTGTAACCCATCCGAATCAGGTGCTCCTGCCGCCACTCGCGGAAATCGCGCACCCAGGCGGCGGCGGACCGGTTCACGTCCTGCTGCCACTGGCCGATGGTCTGGAACGGCCAGCCGGGCATGCCGACGGGGAGGGGGAGGTAGGGTCCGTTCCGGGCGTGGGAAAGCTGGAACTCCGCCATGCGGGTCGAGGGCGCGCGTTCGGGTTTGCTCATGCGGGGGAGGGGGGCGGCACCGGGCAGGTTGGCCGCGTTTGAGGAAAGGGCAGGGCGAAAGTGAGGGAAGGGGCGCGAGGGGTCGAGAGGCATTCGCTGCCGAAGCAAAGCGCTGGAGCCAGGTGACGGGGGCGCACCGGGGCGGCGCTTTTCCGGGGGATGCCGAAATCTAAGGCAAACGTTTGCTTGGCATTTCCGGCATGTCTACCAAAATCGTGCCTTGCTTGCCGCAAGGGATGCCCGCAGTTTGCCCCGCCACTTTAAAAAATCCCCGGCGGCCCCTCGCTTGCCGTCCCGCCCGACCCGCGCAGACAAGGGCCGGTCCAATCCATGAAAAAACCCTCCAGCTTGATCGATGTGGCCCGTCGGGCGAAGGTGAACATCTCGACCGTCTCCCGCACGATCAACCAGACCGGCAAGATCGGTTCCGAGACCCAAGCCCGCGTGCTGAAAGCCATGCGCGAGCTGGGCTACAAACCCAACCGGGTCGCCCGCCGGCTGCGCACCCGCGAGGGCACGAGCCATCTGCTAGGTTTGATCATCCCCAACATCCAGAATACTTTCTTTGCCGACC